>NZ_JBFBAZ010000029.1:0-78401 GCF_040682475.1 Hamadaea sp. NPDC051192 | reverse complement strand
GATGAAAAATGTGCGATCCCACCGAAGCAGAATCCGCTACTTTGGCACTGGCTTTACAAGCACCCTGTTGAGTTCTCAAAGAACAAGCACACACCATCAACCACCCGACTTCCGCCGGGCCGCATCAGGGGCAACTCGTCCAGCCTACCCGACCGACTTCGCACACCCCCACCGGGGGCCTGCATCACTCGAGGATTCGCGCTCCGGCCTCCCGCCGAGGTAACCCTCGTCGTTCCCGTCCGTGCCGCGCTGGCAGAGAGAACATTACGACAAAGCAAACGGCCCCCGCAAATCGGGGGCCGTTGTCCTGCGTCACATCGTTGATCGCACGCTATTTTCGCAGTTCAACACCGGCGATCGTCTTCTTTCCCTTGCGGAGTACGAGGAATCGCCCGTGCAGCAGCGTCTTCGGAGCGACCGCGGCGTCGCCGTCGGTGACCCGTTCGTTGTTCACGTAGAGACCGCCTTCGGCGATCGCGCGCCGTGCTTCGCCGAGTCCTGCGGTGAGCCCCGCTTCCTTGAACAGACCGGCGTACGTGGGCAGTTCGTCCACCGTGGCCAGACCGGCCTCACCCAGCGCCGCACCCAACGTGGCCGGCGACAGGTCGTCGAGCGCACCCCGGCCGAACAGCGCCTGGGAGGCCGCGATCACCTGCGCGGTCTCGTCCTTGCCGTGCACCAGCGTGGTGAGCTCCTCGGCCAGTGCGCGCTGCGCGGCGCGGGCGTACGGGCGGGCCTGGGTCTCCTCCTCCAACGCGGTCAGTTCCTCGTGACTGCGGAAGCTGAAGTACTTCAGGTACCGCAGCACGTCCCGGTCGTCGGTGTTGAACCAGAACTGGTAGAAGGCGTACGGGCTGGTCATGGCGGGGTCGAGCCAGATGGCGCCGCCTTCGGTCTTGCCGAACTTGGTGCCGTCGGACTTGGTGACCAGCGGCGTGGTGAAGGCGTGCACCGGTCCGGCGCCCCGACGGCGGATGTAGTCCACCCCGGCGGTGATGTTGCCCCACTGGTCGGATCCGCCGAACTGGAGCGAGCAGCCGTGGCGTACGTGCAGCTCGTAGTAGTCGTGGGACTGGAGCAGCTGGTACGCGAACTCGGTGAAGCTGATGCCGGACTCCAGCCGCGTACGCACGACGTCCCGGGCGAGCATCTTGTTGATCGGGAAGTGCTTGCCGACGTCGCGGAGGAACTCGACGACGCCCATCGGCTGGGTCCAGTCGAGGTTGTTCACCATGGTGGCCGCGACCGGCCCGTCGAAGTCGAAGTAGGGCTCGACCTGGCCTCGGATGCGGGCGACCCAGCTGGCGACGACCTCCGGCGGGTTGAGCGTACGCTCGCCGCTCTCCTTCGGATCGCCGATCTGGCCGGTCGCGCCCCCGACGAGCAGCAGCGGCCGGTGCCCGGCGAGCTGCAGCCGGCGCGCCGTGAGCACCTGGGTGAGATGACCCAGATGCAGGCTGGCCGCGGTCGGGTCGAAGCCCACATAGAAGCTGATCGGCCCGGAGTCGAGGTGCTTACGCAGGTCGTCGAGGCCGGTCGAGTCCTGGAGCAGGCCCCGCCACTGCAGATCGTCGAGGATGTGTGTCACGCACCCGATTGTTCCGCATCCGCCCGGCCGGCCGCACACCGGTTTAGGTTGTCGGCATGAGCCCGCACTATCCGCACTCACGGCCGCCCCGGACGAGCAGGACCGTGGTCGTGGCGGCCGTGGTCGTCGTCGGCTTCCTCGTCCTCTGCACCACCGGCCTGGTGCTGGCGTCGCTGTCGACCAGCTGAGACCGGCCCGGAAGGCGGAGAGCGGAAGGGTCAGCGCGTCTGCTGGCCGGTGCTGGGCGGAGCTGCCGTCACGGTGGCCACGAAGTGCGCCAGCTTGTCCTCGGACAGGTGCTGGGCGAGATCGGCCTCGCTGATCATGCCGACCAGCATGTGGTCCTCGATCACCGGCATCCGGCGGATCTTGTTGTTCTCCATGAGGCTGATGACGTCGGCCTCGTCCGCGCTCGCGTCACACCACACCGGGGTGCCGTCGGCTAGGTCGGCGGCCGTCATCTTGGCCGGGTCCTTGCCCACCGCCACGCACTTCACGACGATGTCGCGGTCGGTCAGGATGCCGGAAAGCTTGTCGCCGGGGCCGCAGATCGGCAGAGATCCGACGTTCATGTCGCGCATCATCTGGGCGGCGCGGTCGAGCGTCTCGTGCGACGGCACGCATTCCACGCCGGGGTGCATGATGTCTCGGGCGCTGGTCATGTGCTCTCCCCCTCGGGTCGGCTTCCACCGCCCATCATGCGACGTCCGGCTCCGGCGCGCTGGGGAATCGATCTGGATCATCCTCGGCGGGTTCGGGCTGCTCAAGCTGGGTGAGGATGGGGCTGAGCAGCTCGTCCAGCTCCCGGGCGACGGCCACCACGGCGTGCCGGGCCGCCCCGGCGAGGTCGTCGGTGGGACCGTCCGGCGCGGGCGGCAGGCCGCCGAGCGGGATCGGCGCCTGCATGCTCAGGGTCGGCAGCAGGTAGGGCCGCTTGCTCAGGTCCTGCTCGCTGGGCCGGATGTACTGGCCGAGGATCCGTGGCCAGCCCTCCCAGCCTCGGTCGCGCCACCATTCGCGCGTACGCGTCAGCTGCGTGGGCAGGTCGGAGACGATGCGCACGTCGGCGATCAGCGACCCGTCCCAGTGGTCGCGGCGGCATTCGGCCCGGAGGATCCGGCGGTGCCAGCGGACCAGTCCGGGCTCCAGGAACGGCGGGGTCGCCAATCGCCAGGCGATGCAGGCGAACTGGACCGGGGCGATGTCGCCGAAGGCGGGCGTGAAGAGCACCGCCTCCTTGGTGACAAGTTCGGCGTACCGGTCCCCGTGCTCCCGGTCGTGCGCCTCGTCGAGCCAGAACGCCCGGACAGTCATGCGATCACCGTCCTGCACCCGGCGCTCGCATGACTGTCACTGTGCCAGCCGATGACCGACCTCCGGTCGCTCATGACTGCCGCCTCAGGCCGAGGCCTGCTCGTGCGCCAGGTTCCGGACGATCTCCAGCGCGCCCTCGATGTGCTTGCCGATGTTGACCATCGAGGTGAAGGTGTGCCGGACCACGCCGGCCCGGTCGATCACGTAGGTGACCCGGCCGGGCAGGATGCCGAGCGTCGCGGGCACCCCGTAGCGCTTGCGGACCTCGCCACCCTCGTCGGCCACCAGCACGAAGGGCAGGTTGTACTTGTTCGCGAACTTCTCGTGCGAGGCGATCGAGTCGGAGCTGATCCCGATGACCTGCGCTCCCGCCTCGGCGAACTCCTCGTAGCTGTCGCGGAAGGCGCACGCCTCGGCGGTGCAGCCGCGTGTGTCGTCCTTCGGGTAGAAGTACAGGACCACGACCTTGTCGCCGCGGTAGTCCGCCAGCGTCACCTGCTCGCCGGTCTGCGCCGGGAGGGTGAAGTCGGGCGCTACGTCGCCGACGCCGATCGTCTTCTCAGCCATCGTCTGTCTCCTCAGGACGCTTCCGCGACGGGTTGCCTCTCGGGCGAGACTACCGCCGGGTACGGCCGATCGCCCAGGCGACTGGAGATCAGCGCGAACCCGATCCCGCACAGGACCGGCACGGCGCCCTGCACTGTGAGCAGGTTCATCACGCCCAGCCGCGCGGCCAGCGTGCCCGCGAGCCCCGCGCCCAGCAGCGCCGCCAGCGACTGCAGGACCATCATCAACGAGAAGATCCGGCCACGGTACGCGTCGCCGACCGCCCCTTGCAGGAGCGTCATCCAGGCCACCCCACTGAGCACGGAGGGCACTCCGACGATGACGAACAGGGCGAGGCCGGGCCACATCACGCCGGTCCACCGGGGATAGTTGAAGATCGCGAGGTCGATCAGCCCGAACACCACAAGCGACCAGGTCAGCAGCTGTTTCGGCGCGATCCGGGCGGCGATGCGGCCGCTGAGCAGCCCGCCGGTGATGCCGCCGATGGCCTGGGCCGACATGGTCCAGCCGAGTTCGCGGGCGCCGCCGTGCAACGGCCCGGTGACGAAGACCGGGAACAGGGCGCCCATGATGCCTTCGCCGACGCAGATCGCCGTGACGATGCCCAGCAGCGCGCGCAGCATCGGCGAGGAGTACGCCGTGCGCAGCCCTTCCGCCAGCTCTCGGCGTACGCCCAGGGGTGGGGTGTCGGCGTCGCGGACGACGGCGAACCGCCCCCGGATTCCAGCGACCAGCGCGGCGGAGAGCAGGAACGAGACGGCGTCGACCACGACGACCCCGGTCAGCCCGAGCGAGGCGGTCAGCAACCCGCCGAGGGCCGGTCCGGCGAGCCGGGCGATGTTGTTGTTCAGCGTGTTCAGGGAGTTCGCGGCGGGCAGGTGCTCGGCCGTCACCAGGTTCGGCAGCAGGGCGTTCTCGGCGGGCTGGAATAGCTGCGAGAGCGTCGACTGGACGAACAGGACGGCGTAGACGATCCAGAGGCCGCCGGCCGAGTCGACGGCCAGCAGCGGCAGCAGCGTCACGCCGTGCAGCACGCTGACCACGAGCAGGACGGTCCGGCGATCCCAGCGGTCCACGTACACGCCGGCGACGAGGCCGAACAGCAGTGTCGGGATCAGGGCGGCGATGACCGCCCCACTGGTGGCCAGGGCCGATCCGGTCAACTGCAGGACGTAGATCGGCAGCGCGATGCGCAGCGTCCAGTCGCCGGCGATCGAGATCAGCCCGGCCCACCAGAGCAATGCGAAGTTCCGTTGGCGTAGCGGTGCGAACTGCACGAGAACCCTCCCCACGGGTGACGACATCGCTATGATGTCGCAGTGACATCACCATGCCATCACACCTGACGTCAGTCAACCCATGAGTGATGTCGCCTAGGCTGTCGAGGTGCCCGACTTGATCTCCGTGACCGACCCCGCCGACCCCCACCTCGATCAGATCGCGGAGCTGCTGGTCGCCGCGGTACGCCGGCGCGAGGCGATCGGCCTGCCCGCCGAGGTGACCCCCGAGTACGCCCGGAACTGGCTGCTCAAGCTCCTTCCGGCGGTACGCGCGAACGACGCCGGGCTGATCGCGGCGGTCGTCGACGGCGAGGTGGCCGGGACGGCCAAGTGGCAGCGGAGCGAATGGGCCACCCGCTGGGTGCACGGCGACCTCGACAAACTCACCGTCGACCCCGGTCACCGGGGCTCCGGTGTCGGCCGGGCGCTCGTCGAGGCGGTCGCGGCCGATGCCTCCGCCCACGGCGTCGAGCTGCTGACACTCAGCGTGCGGGGCAACAACCATGGCGCGATAGCGCTCTATGAAGACTGCGGCTTTCGGCGTACCGGCTGGTTGGAAAATGCGGTAGCGGACGGCGACGCACGCCATGACGTTGTCCTGATGGCCCGCGAGCTGCCGCGACCCGCGACGGCCCGGTTGCTGGGATCGTGGCCGGCGGGTGCGGGCGCGAGCCTCGCGCGGGGCGTGACCGAGGGCGCGACCTGGTGGCGCACGGACCGGTTGCTGTTGTGCCGCCCCACGGCGGCGGACGCGGCCGAGCACTTCGCGATCCACGCCGACCCCGCGACGAACGTGCACAATCCGGCCGGGCCGCAGACCGACCGGGCCGAGAGCGAGCAGACGCTGGGCGCGTGGGCGTTCCAGTGGGCGAAGTCGGGCTTCGGCTACTGGACCGTGCGGCTGGCCGAGACGGGCGAGGTCATCGGGTTCGGCGGCGTGCGGCCGGCGCTGCCCGGCGAGGACGGCCTGAACCTCTACTACCGGTTCACGCCGGCCGCCTGGGGCCACGGGTACGCCCAGGAACTGGGCCGCGCGGCGCTGGAACTCGCGCGGCGACGGGCGCCCGGCGAGCCGGTGCTGGCCCTGATCCGGCCGGAGAACGCGGCGTCGATCCGGGTCGCCGAACGGCTCGGGCTGACCCTCGACGGACCGGTCGAACGGGAGCTGGGCACCTATCTGCGATATGTGATTCGGCCCGCCTGATCAGGGGTAACTTGGGCGGTATGACGGTTCCCGACGGCATTCCGGATTACGCCGACGACACCTCGACCGCGTATGACACGGGCGAGAACCCACGCATCGACGACACCGCCCCCGCGCTGCCCGGAGACGAGCCGGAGTACCTGACCGACGAGAGCGCCACCCCAGCCGAGGAAGCCGACCTCACCGAGGGCCCCAGCGAGGCGCTGGACGTCGATCGCACGCAGGAACTCGACCTGGAGGCGGGCTTCGACGACCCCGACGAGGAGTCGGACGAGCTGCTGATCGACGACGAGGAACCCGACCCGTACGCCGACCCCGACGAGCCGGTCGGGCGGCTGGTCGCCCCGGACCTCGGCGCGGGAGTCGACGACGAGGAGGAGGCGTGGGGCGAGGACACCGGTGAGGCCGACGGGCTGAGCGCGGAGGAGTCCGCCATGCATCTGTCCGACGAGGCGTAGCTTGCCTAACGCTGACGAGGCTTAGCTTGCTTCAGCGCTTGCGGGGGGTGTGGCGGCGGTATGTGCTTACCGTCGGGTCGGCGGCGATCGAGAACCGCCACGGCACGTCGTGCGCCCCGGCGACCCCGACCCGGGGGCCCGCCACGATCTGGTCCGGCGTCACCGGCCGCGTCGGCGGCTTGAGCAGCAGCGGACCCGTTCCGTCCATCATGGACGTCCCGTTGGCGTCCGGCCCGATGCCCAGCGCCTTCACCAGCCGGGCCGGGCCCCGGGCGAGTTCGCGGTCCGAGCCGCCCCGGCGTTCCCGGGCGATCTCGACGCCGTCGACGACCTCACCGGCGCGCAGCAGGACGGCGGACGCTTCGCCTTCGGGGCCGCACACGATGTTCAGGCACCAGTGCATACCGAAGACGAAGTAGACGTAGGCGCGCCCGGCCGGGCCGAACATGACCTGCGTCCGCGGGGTGGGACCGCGGTGCGCGTGCGACGCCGGGTCCTCCCCCGTTCCCGCGTACGCCTCGACCTCGGTCAGCCGGATCGTGACGCCGTTGGCCGAGACCTCCCAGCCCAGCAGCCGCCGGGCGGTCTCGGGGATCTGGGCGGCCGGCGCGCTCAGCCAGTCGATCACTGGTCCGGCGTGGCCCACTGCCGCGCGCCGGCGAGCTCCCGCTCGACGTTCGCCAGCTGCTCGGCGACCGCCAACGGACCGGTCGACCCCGGAGTCTTCCGGGCAGCCAGCGCCGAGTCGACCGACAGCACTTCGCGTACGGCGGGGTCGAGTTCGGCCGAGATAGCCGCGAGGTCGTCGTCGCCGACCTCATGCAACTCCAGCCCCCGAGCGGCGCAGAACGCCACGAGGCGTCCGGTGATCTCGTGCGCGTCCCGGAACGCCACTCCCTTGCGTACCAGATAGTCCGCGACCTCGGTGGCGAGCGAGAAGCCGATCGGCGCGGCCTTCGCGAGGACCTCGGTCTTGACCATCATCGTGGCGATCATCCCGGTGAGCGCGGGCAGGACCAGCTCCAGCGTGTCGAGGGCGTCGAACGCGGGCTCCTTGTCCTCCTGCATGTCCCGGTCGTAGGTCAGCGGCAGGCCCTTGAGCATGGTCAGCACCGCGACCAGCCCGCCGATGAGCCGGCCCGCCTTACCCCGGGCCAGTTCGGCGATGTCCGCGTTCTTCTTCTGCGGCATGATCGACGACCCGGTGGCGAACGCGTCGTCCAGCTCCACCCAGCCGAACTCCTGGGAGGTCCAGAGGACGACCTCCTCGCCGAGGCGACTCAGGTGTACGCCGAGCAGCGCCGTCACGAACAGGAACTCGGCGACGAAGTCCCGGTCGGACACCGCGTCCATCGAGTTGGCCGCTGAGGAAGTGAACCCGAGTTCCTTGGCGACCCGCTCGGGGTCCAGCGGCAGCGACGAGCCGGCCAGCGCGCCCGCGCCGAGCGGGCTGACCGCCGTACGCCGATCCCAGTCCCGCAGCCGGTCGAGGTCGCGCAGCAGCGGCTGCACGTGGGCGAGCAGCCAGTGCCCGAAGGTGACCGGCTGAGCGTGCTGGACGTGGGTCATCCCCGGGGCGGGGGTGGCGACATGCTGCCCGGCCTGCTCGGTGAGCGCACCGGCCAGGTCGGCGATCCCGAGCGCCAGCAGCCGGGCGTGGTCACGCAGGTAGAGCCGCAGATCCGTGGCCACCTGGTCGTTGCGGGACCGGCCGGCGCGCAGCTTGCCGCCGAGCGGGCCGAGCTTCTCCAGCAGCCCACGCTCCAGCGCGGTGTGGACGTCCTCGTCGGCCGGAGTCGCCTGGAACGCGCCCGACTCGACGTCGGCGGCCAGCTCGTCCAGCGCCGCCAGCATCCGGCTCAGTTCCTCCGGCGTCAGCAGGCCGGCGTCGGCGAGCACCTTGGCGTGCGCCTTCGACCCCGCGATGTCGTACGCCGCCAGCCGCCAGTCGAAGTGCACGCTGACGCTCAGCCGGGCCAGCGCCTCGGCCGGGCCGCCCTCGAACCGTCCACCCCAGAGTTTCATGTCGTTCCTTACGAGACTTGGCGTTGATCATGGAGTTTCCAGTCGCGACACACCGTCGAGACGACAGTTAACTCCATGATCAACGGGATAGAGCGGGGCGGGGGTCAGGAAAGGCGGGTATTGCGGGCGGAGGCGAGCCGCGACGGCAGACCCCACAGGTCGACGAAGCCCTTGGCCAGCGACTGGTCGAACAGGTCGCCCTCGTCGTAGGTGGCCAGGCTGAAGTCGTACAGCGAGGCCTCCGACCGCCGGCCGGTGACGACCGCGCGCCCGCCGTGCAGGGTCATCCGGATCTCGCCCGTGACGTGCTTCTGCGACTCGTCGATGAAGGCCTCCAGCGAGGACTTGAGCGGCGAGAACCACAGGCCGTCGTAGACCAGCTCGCCCCAGCGCTGGTCGACCGACTTCTTGAAGCGGGCGAGGTCACGCTCGACGGTGACGTTCTCCAGCTCCTGGTGCGCGGTGATCAGCGCGATCGCGCCCGGCGCCTCGTAGACCTCGCGGCTCTTGATGCCGACCAGCCGGTCCTCGACCATGTCGAGCCGGCCGACACCCTGCGCGCCCGCCCGCCGGTTCAGCTCGGCGATCGCCTGGAACGGCGTGACGGTCTCCCCGTCGATCGCGACCGGGCGGCCCTGCTCGAAGGTGATGACGACCTCGTCGGCGTCGCGCGGCTCGGCCGGGTTCGACGTGTACGAGTAGATGTCCTCGATCGGCGCGTTCCAGATGTCCTCGAGGAAGCCCGTCTCGACGGCCCGGCCGAAGATGTTCTGGTCGATCGAGTACGGCGACTTCTTGCTCTGGTCGATCGGCAGGTTCTTGCTCTCGGCGTACGCGATGGCCTTGTCCCGGGTCCACGCGAAGTCCCGGGCGGGCGCGACGACCTTCAGGTCCGGGGCGAGGGCGCCGATGCCGACCTCGAAGCGGACCTGGTCGTTGCCCTTGCCGGTGCAGCCGTGCGACACGACGGTGCCGCTGTGCTTGCGCGCCGCCTCGACCAGGTGCTTGACGATCAGCGGCCGCGACAGCGCGCTGACCAGCGGGTACCGGTCCATGTACAGGGCGTTGGCCCGGATGGCCGGCAGGCAGAAGTCGGCGGCGAACTCCTCACGGGCGTCGACCACCTCGGACTCGACCGCGCCGCAGGCCAGCGCCCGCTTGCGAACGACCTCCATGTCCTCGCCGCCCTGGCCGACGTCCACCAGAACGGCGATGACCTCGGCGTCCATCTTCTCGGCCAGGTACGGAATGGCGACGGACGTGTCCAGGCCGCCGGAGTAGGCCAGTACGACCCGCTCGGTCATGATGGTGCTCCCTCTGTGATTTCTGTTTCGAGATTGGCCCAGGCCGCGAACTTCGCGGCCAACCCGGCGCCGGTCGTGGACTCGCGGGCCACGATGAAGATGGTGTCGTCGCCCGCGATGGTGCCGGCCACCTCGGGCAGGCCACTGCGGTCGATCGCGCTGGCCAGGAACTGCGCGGCGCCGGGCGGCGTACGCAGGACCGTGATGTTTCCACTGTGGTCGGTTCCGGTGAGCAGCTCCTTGAGCAGCCGGACCAGGCGTACCTGGGCCTGCTCCACCGGGCGCAGCGCACGGTTGCCGTCCTCGGGGATCAGGTAGACCCCGCCGACCTTGATCGCCCGCAGCTCCTCCAGGTCCCGCGACAGCGTCGCCTGGGTCACCTGCACGCCGCCGGTCGCGAGCAGCTCGGCCAGCTCGGTCTGCGAGCGTACCGATCCGCCGCGGATCAGCTCCTCGATCCGGGCGTGCCGCGCGGTCCGCGTCACCGGAGCGGTCATGCCGACTCCCCGCTGTGCTCCAGCAAGAACGCCAGCAGCGCCTTCTGCGCGTGCAGGCGGTTCTCGGCCTGGTCGAACACCGCGCTGTGCGGCCCGTCCAGCACCCCGTCGGTGATCTCCTCACCCCGGTGCGCGGGCAGGCAGTGCAGCACGATCGCCGCCGGATCCGCGAGACTCACCAGCTTCTCGTTCAGCTGGTACGCGAGGAAGGGGCCGACGCGATCCTTGCCGTCGTCCTCGTGCCCCATCGACGTCCAGGCGTCCGTCGCGAGGACGTGGGCGCCCGCAGCCGCCTCGGCCGGGTCCCGCAGGACGCTGACCGAACCGCCGGTCGACGCCGCGATCTTCTCCGCGTCGGCGACGATCGCCGGGTCGGGGTCGAAGCCGGCCGGGCCGGAGACGCGTACGTGCATCCCGGCGACCGCCCCGGCGAGCAGGTAGGAGTTCGCCATGTTGTTCGCCGCGTCGCCCAGGTACGCCAAGGTCAGCCCGGTCGTGCGGCCGAACTTCTCGCGTACCGTGAGCAGGTCGGCCAGCAGCTGGCAGGGGTGGAACCCGTCGGTCAGCGCGTTGACCACGGGCACGGTCGCGCCCGAGGCCAGCTCGGTGATGCGCTCGTCGCCATAGGTACGCATGACGACCGCGGCCACGTACCGGGACAGCACCCGGCCGGTGTCGGCCAGCGACTCGCCCCGGCCGAGGTGGGTGTTCACGGTGTCGACGGTGATCGGCTGCCCGCCGAGGTCGGCCACGCCCACCTCGAACGACAACCGGGTCCGCAGCGACTGCTTGTCGAAGAAGACCGCGACCGACTTCGGGCCCTGCAACGGGCGGTACTGCCACCGGTCGGCCTTCATCTGGGCGGCCAGGTCCAGCACCGCCGTCTGCTCGGCCGGAGTCAGATCGTCGTCCCGCAGGAAGTTCCGTGCCATCACGCCGCTCCGGGGCACGCCGCGTCGAGGGCCGCCGGCAGCGCCGCGAGCAGCGCGTCGACCTGCTCGGACGAGATGATCAGCGGCGGGGCCAGCCGGAGCACGTCGGGCTGGCACGCGTTGGCGATGAAGCCCGCGTCGCGCAGCAGTCCGACCACGGCGGCGCCGGCCGGAGCGGTCAGCTGTACGCCGAGCAGCAGGCCGGCACCGCGTACGTGGTCGACGAGGGGGTGGCCGAGCGCCTCGATCCCCCGCCGGAGCCGCTCGCCGACCCGCTTGACGTGGTCGAGCAGCCCGTCGGCGGCGATGGTCCGCAGCACGGCCAGCCCGGCCGCGCAGGCGATCGGGTTGCCGCCGAAGGTCGTGCCGTGGTGGCCCGGCTGGAACAGCGCGGCCGCGCCGCCCGGGTGGGTGTCGGCGAACGCGCCGTCGGCGAACGCGATCGCGGCCCCCAGCGGCAGCCCGCCGCCGAGGCCCTTGGCGAGCGTGATGATGTCGGGCGCGACGCCTTCGGCCTGGCACTGGAACCAGTGGCCGGTCCGGCCGATGCCGGTCTGCACCTCGTCGAGGACGAACAGGACGCCGTGGGCCGCCGTGATCTCGCGTACGCCGGCGAGGTAGCCGGGCGGGGCGGCGACGACGCCGCCCTCTCCCATGATCGGCTCCAGGATGACCATGGCGGTCTCGTCGGTGACGGCGGCTTCGAGCGCGGCCAGGTCGCCGTAGGGCACGTGGGTCACGTCGCCGGGCAGCGGCAGGAAGGGGTTCCGCTTGCCGGGCTGCCCGGTCAGCGACAGCGCGCCCATCGTCCGGCCGTGGAAGGCGCCCTGCGCCGCGACGAGCCCAGTCCGCCCCGTGAGCCGGGACATTTTGAACGCGGCCTCGTTGGCCTCAGCGCCGGAGTTGCAGAAGAACACCTTGCCGGGCCGCCCGGTCAGCGTCAGCAGCAGCTCGGCCAGCGCGATCGTGGGCTCGGCGGCGTAGAAGTTCGAGACGTGCCCGAGCTTGGCGACCTGGTCGGAGACCGCGCTGACGACCGCCGGATGGGCGTGCCCGAGCGCGTTGACCGCGATCCCGGACAAGAAATCCACGTAGGACTTGCCGTGCTCGTCGACGACGACCGCGCCCTGTCCGCTCACCAGCCCGACGGTGGGGGTTCCGTAGTTGTCGGCGAGCGAATGCTGCCACCGATCTAGCAAGGTCATGGGGTCACCATCGTTCCGTGGCCGGCTTCCGTGAAGATCTCGAGGAGGGTGGAGTGGGGGCTGCGGCCGTCGACCACGTGCGCCGCCGGCACGCCGCCGCGAACCGCCCGCAGGCAGGCCTCCATCTTGGGGACCATGCCCGAGGCCAGCTCGGGAAGCAGCTTCTCCAGCTCGTCGGCGGACAGCTCGGAGATCAGGCTGCTGGTGTCGGGCCAGTTGGCGTACAGGCCGGGGACGTCGGTGAGGACGACGAGCTTGCGCGCGCCGAGCGCGATCGCGAGCGCGGCCGCGGCGGTGTCGGCGTTCAGGTTGTGCACGACGCCGTCGATGTCGGGGGCGACGGTGGACACCACCGGGATCTGCCCGGCCGCGAGCACCTGGGCGACGACGGTCGGGTTCACCTCGGCCACGTCGCCGACCAGGCCGACGTCGACCGGTTCGCCGTCGACGACCGCCGGGCGGCGTACCGCCGTGAACAGGCCGCCGTCGCTGCCGGAGAGCCCGACGGCCAGCGGCCCGTGCGCGTTGATCTCGCCGACGAGTTCCTGGCCGACCTGGCCGACCAGCACCATCTGGACGATCTTCATCGCCTCCGGCGTGGTGACCCGCAGCCCGCCCCGGAACTCGCTGGTCAGGCCGACCTGCTCCAGCATGGCCGAGATCTGGGGGCCGCCGCCGTGCACGACGACCGGCTGCAGCCCGGCTTGGCGGAGGAAGACCATGTCGGCGGCGAACGCGGCCCGAAGCTCGCTGACCGCACTCCTGGCGGCTCGCCCGAGAGGCTCCCCGGCTGAGACCATGGCGTTGCCGCCGTACTTCACGACCGTGATGGCGCCCCGGAACCGGTTGAGCCACGGCAGGGCCTCGACGAGGACGGCCGCCTTCTGCTCAGCGCTCAACGAAACCGTCACGACGAGTACGCCGAATTCTCGTGGACGTAGTCGTGCGACAGGTCGTTGGTCCAGATGGTGGCCTGGGCGGCCCCGGCGTTGAGGTCGATCGTGATCTGCACCTGCGACTCCGACAGATCCACCTTGGACCGGTCCTCGGCGGCCGAGCCGTTCCGGCAGATCCACACGCCGTTGATCGCGACGTCGAGCCGGTCGGGCTCGAAGGCGGCGTCGGTGGTGCCGACGGCGGCGAGGATGCGGCCCCAGTTGGGGTCGTTGCCGAAGAGCGCGCACTTGACCAGGTTGTTGCGAGCGACGGCCCGGCCCACGGACACCGCGTCCGATTCGGTCGCCGCGCGTACCACTTCGATGGCGACCTTCTTGGTGTGGCCCTCGGCGTCGCCGAGCAGCTGCTGGGCGAGGTCGTGACACGCGGCCGTGACCGCGGCCGTGAGCTCTTCCTGCGACGGCTCCACGCCGGACGCGCCGCTGGCGAGCAGCAGGACGGTGTCGTTGGTGGACATCGCTCCGTCGGAGTCGAGCCGGTCGAAGGTCAGCCGGCTGGCCTCGCGCAGCGCCTCGTCCAGGGCCGACGAGCCGGCGATGGCGTCGGTGGTGAGCACGACGAGCATCGTGGCCAGCGCGGGGGCGAGCATGCCCGCGCCCTTGGCCATGCCGCCGACGCACCAGCCGTCGCCAGTGATCACCGTGTTCTTGGCGACGGTGTCGGTGGTCATGATCGCCTCGGCCGCGGTGCCGCCGCCGTCCTTCGCCAGCGCCTTGGCGGCCGTCGTGACTCCGCCGAGCACCTTGTCCATCGGCAGCCGCTCGCCGATCAGGCCGGTGGAGCAGACCGCGACGTCGCCCGCGCCGAGCAGCATGCGCTTGGCTCCCGGCCCGCGCAGCGCGGCGGCGACGGCTTCGGCGGTGGCGTGGGTGTCCTGGAATCCGGCCGGGCCGGTGCAGGCGTTGGCGCCGCCGGAGTTGAGCACGACCGCCTTGAGGACGCCGCCCTTGAGCACCTGCCGGCTCCAGATGACCGGCGCGGCCTGTACGCGGTTGGCGGTGAAGACTCCGGCGGCGGTCGCGTCGGGGCCGTCGTTGACGACGAGCGCGAGGTCCGGCTTGCCACTGGCCTTGATCCCGGCGGTCACGCCGGCGGCCCGGAAGCCCTGAGGTGCGGTCACGGACATGGGGTCACCGAGTTCCGTAGATCGGCAGGCCGGCCGTCTCAGCCAGGCCCAGCATCAGGTTGGCGCACTGCACAGCCTGGCCGGCTGCGCCTTTGCCGAGGTTGTCGATGGCGCTGACGACGATCACCCGTCCGCTGTCGAGGTCGACGGCGGCCTGCAGGTGACAGCTGTTGGAGCCCAGCGTGGCGGCGGTGTGGGGCTGCTGGCCGTCGGCGAGGACGTGGACGAACGGCTCGTTGGCGTACGCGTCGGCCAGCACCTCCCGCACGACGGCCCCGGTGATGTCACAACTGGTCGGGCGGCCGGTCACGGTGGCGAGGATGCCGCGGGGCATCGGTGCCAGCACCGGCGTGAACGACAGCGACCGGGCGCCGGTCGCCTGCTTGATCTCGGGCACGTGCTGGTGGGCGCCGACCTTGTAGGGGCTCAGGTCGCTCATCACCTCCGAGCCGAGCAGGTGCGGCTTGGGGGCCTTGCCCGCGCCGGTGGTGCCGCTGGCGGCGACCACGACGACGTCGGCGGGCTCGATCAGGTCGGCGGCGATCAGCGGCGCGAGCGCGAGCGTGGTCGCGACCGCATAGCAGCCGGTGGCGGCCACCCGGTCGCTGTTGGCGATCTGGAGACGCTGGCCGGGCAGCTCAGGCAGCCCGTAAGTCCAGGTCCCGGCGTGCTCGCCGCCGTAGTATTTGGCCCACTGCGCGCCGTCGATCAGCCGGTGGTCCGCGCCGAGGTCGACGACCTTCACCCCGGCGGGCAGCTGCGCGGCCAGGGCGGCCGACTCGCCGTGCGGCAGCGCCAGGAACACCAGGTCCGCGCTGCCCAGGGTGGCCGGGTCGGTCTCGGTCAGGGTCAGGTCCAGCGCCGCCAACTGCGGGTGTACGCGACCGAGGGGCTGTCCCGCCTGGGAGTGTGCGGTCGCCGTGACCAGGTCGATGTCGGGGTGCCCGGCGAGCAGGCGCAGCAGCTCGCCGCCCGCGTATCCGCTGGCCCCCGCGACTGCAGCTTTGATGCTCATACCGTCCTCCGCAACTTTATGCAAGAATGAGCATACGCCCGAAGGTATGATCATGCAATTATGGCGCGCATCACTTCTCGCGAAACCCCTTTCATCGAATCGCGTTCGATGGGCTCACGGCTTTCCATCGATGAAGATTGACGGTAGGCTGCCGTGCGGGAGCGCTCCCATCCCCCTTCGGCGGCACACGGACGTGCCGCGACTCCACGCCCATGGAGGAAGCAGATGAGACACCGCATCCTCGCCGCGCTCGCGGCGGGTGCGCTGATCGTGACCGGGACGCTCACCGCGTCCGGCGCCGCCCACGCCGACGTCACGATCTGCGAGAAGTACGGCTCCACCACGATTCAGAGCGGGCGCTACGTCGTCCAGAACAACAACTGGGGCGACGACACCACCCAGTGCATCAACGTCACCGGCACCGGTTTCGCGGTGACCACGGCCAGCCACAACAAGGCGACCAACGGCGCGCCTGGGGCGTACCCGTCGGTCTATTTCGGCTGCCACTACGCCAACTGCAGCACCGGCAGCGGGCTGCCGCTCCAGGCGAGCACCAGCACCTTCGCCGGGCTCACCACCTCGGTGGCGATGAACTACCCGTCCAGCGGAGTCTGGGACGCCGCGTACGACATCTGGTTCGACCCGACGCCGCGGACCGACGGGCAGAACACCGGCGCCGAGATCATGATCTGGCTCAACAAGATGGGCTCGATCCAGCCGGTCGGCTCCCAGGTCGGCACCGCGACGATCAACGGCGCGACCTGGAACGTCTGGGAAGGCAACATCGGCTGGAACGTGGTCTCCTACGTCCGGCAGTCGGCGACCGGCTCGATGAACTTCACGGTCAACGACTTCTACAGCGACGCCGTCAGCCGCGGGTACGCCCAGCGCAGCTGGTACCTCACCAGCATCCAGGCCGGCTTCGAGCCGTGGGTCGGGCAGACCGGGCTGGCGGTCACCGCGTTCTCCGTCGGCAGCGGCGGAGGCGGTGGCGACACCTCGCCGCCGTCGACTCCGGCGAACCTGACGGCGTCGGGCGCCACCGCGAACAGCGTGAACCTCAGCTGGAGCGCGTCGTCGGACAACGTCGGCGTCACCGGGTACGACGTCTACCGGGCCACCAACGGCGGATCGTTCAGCCAGATCGCCACGGCATCGGGCACCTCGTACACCGCGACCGGGCTGGCCGCGTCCACGCAATACCAGTTCTACGTCCGCGCCAGAGACGCCGCCGGGAACACCTCCGGCAACTCCTCGACGGTCACCGCCACCACGTCCAGCGGCGGCGGAGGCGGCGGGTCGTGCCGGGTGAAGTACGTCCCCAACACCTGGAACACCGGTTTCACCGCCGACGTCACGGTGACCAACACCGGCTCCACCACGATCACCGGATGGACCGTCGCCTGGGCGTACTCCGGCAACCAGAAGATCACCAGCTTCTGGAACGCCACCGTCGCCCAGAGCGGGCAGTCGGTGACCGCTCGCGACCTGGGCTACAACGGCACCCTCGCCGCTGGGGCGAGCACCGCCTTCGGCTTCCAGGGCACCTACTCCGGCACCAACACCTCGCCGACGTCGTTCACGCTGAACGGCGCCGCCTGCACCCTCGGCTGAATCCCATCCCCTCACGGTGCCCCGGTCTCCCTCAGGACCGGGGCACCACCATCGCTGGCACGCGTGACCTAAGCTGCCCTCGTGGTGTCCACATTGAGCAATCAGGATCCGCAGGAGATCGGCGGATACCGCCTGCGCGCTCGCCTCGGCATGGGCGGCATGGGCGAGGTCTACCTCGCCTTCCTCCCCGGCGGCCGGCAAGCGCTGGCGATCAAGGTGGTACGCCGCGAGTACGCCGACGACCAGGCCTTCCGCATCCGGTTCGCCCAGGAGGCCGACGCGGCGCGGCGAGTCGCCGGACCCTACATCGCACCGCTCGTCGACTCCAGTGCGGACGCTCCGATCCCCTGGCTGGCGACGGCTTACGTGACGGGGCCGACGCTGCTCGACGCGGTACGCGCCGCCGGGCCCCTGCCGCTGCCGACCGTACAGGGGCTGGTCGCCGCGGTCGCCACGGCGTTGCAGGCCATCCACTCGTACGGCATCGTCCATCGGGACCTCTCCCCCGGCAACGTCGTGCTCGCCGCCGACGGCC
Organism: Hamadaea sp. NPDC051192; assembly: GCF_040682475.1. Taxonomy (NCBI): domain Bacteria; kingdom Bacillati; phylum Actinomycetota; class Actinomycetes; order Micromonosporales; family Micromonosporaceae; genus Hamadaea; species Hamadaea sp. NPDC051192. The sequence continues at coordinate 60,780 of NZ_JBFBAZ010000029.1, read as the reverse complement.
CGAAGGTCATCGACTTCGGCATCGCCCGGGCCACCGACGTCAGCCAGACCTTCGTCTCGCGTACGCCGCTCGGCACGCCCGGCTCCATGGCACCGGAGGTGGCACTCGGACAGCCCGCCACCCCGGCATCCGACGTCTTCGCCCTCGGCGGCATCGCCTACTTCGCCGCGACCGGGCGCTCGGCGTACGGGGACGGGACGTTCGCCCGTCAGCTGGTGCGGATCACCCGTGGCGAAGCCGACCTGACGGGCTGCCCGGCCGAACTCCGCGATCTGGTCGAACGATGCCTGGCGGTCGACCCCGGCGACCGTCCCGACACGGCCGAGATCATCGCTGCCTGCGGCGGCACGCCCCGGCTCGGCGAGGGCTGGCTGCCCCCGGCGATCACCACGGACATCGCGGCCCGGGCGAGCGAACTGGCGCGGATAGCGGCCCAGCCGGTTCCGCCGATCGGTCCGACCGCCGTGCTGCCACAGCGCTCCGGCGGACGGCGCTGGCTGGTAGGAGCGGGCGTCGCGGCAGTGGTGCTCGCGGCGGCCGTGCTCGTCGGGGTGAAGCTCGGCGCCGGCTCCGCAGCGAACCCCGCGGCGGGCTCCGGGTCGGGAGCGGGTCCGAGCGCGAGCGTCTCCACCGCCCCGACAGCCGCCGTCCAGGTCACCACCACCGGGGCAGGCACGCCGTCCTCGGCCGCGCCGTCGGCGTCAGCGTCGGCTTCTGCGTCGGCGGGGAGCGACGAAGTGCGCTGGACCGGCCCCATCCGGATCAACGGCGACGGCATCGACCTCGACACCACGCCGCCCGTCGTCGATCCCAGCAGCGGCCGTATCGACCTGCAGCTCGGTCTCACCAACGACACCGAGTCCACCATCGACGGCATCGACGGCGGCAACCACACCAGCGTCGCGATCCTGCCGACGGGCGCCACGGCGAGCCCGCACAAGTGCCACGAGCTCATCTCGACCGTGGGAACCGACCGGGTGGAGGTCACCAAGGGCTCCACCCTGTGCTTCCGCACGGAGAAGGGCCTGCTCGGCATCGCCACCATCACCAAGATCACCGGCGGCTTCACCTTCGGCGACAGCGCGACCGCCACCGTGTGGGCCACTACGGAGTATGCGTGAGGGCGTAGGCGTGCATTCGGCGTACCAGTGAATGATCCGGGCCCAACTCGGCCTCGGCTCGCGCCAGGAGCCGGACCAGCGCGAAGGCCGCGCGCTTCTCTCGACCCGCGCCGAACAAGGCCTGCACGTCGGTGAACTGACCGGCCAGCCGCGAGGCGACCGCCTCCGCCGCGGCCCGGACGCCACCGAGCGCGGCCAGTCCCTCGCGAACCTCCGCCGCCCGCGGTCGCTCGGCGGGATCGACGGCGAGCATGCGGTGCACGATGCCGGCCAACGCGGGCGGCAGTTCCGGTCGCAACCGCAGCAGCGGCCGGGGCGGCACCGGCGGCTGCGCCAGCGGATCCGTCGGCATCGACCCGCTCAGGAGCAGGTAGAGCGTGACTCCGAGGGAGTAGACGTCGGCCGGCGGACCGGCCCGGTGCCGGGCCAGCTGCTCGGGCGCCATGTACGCGAGCGTGCCCACCAGCTGCCCCGACTCGGTGACCTGGGGAAGCTGCGGAGTGGTGGCGAGCCCGAAGTCGACCAGCTTCACCTGCTGGCTGCCCGGGTCCCCGTCGAGCATGATGTTGTGCGGCTTGACGTCGCGGTGCACGATCGGCTCCGCCCGCTCGTGCAGCACCGCGAGGGCGCCTGCCAGCACCACGCCGTAGCTGGCCGCCTCCTCCACCGCGAACGGCAACCGCGCCTTCGCGAGAGTCAGCAGGTCCGGGCCGGTGAGCCGCTCCATGACGATGTAGTTCGCGCCGACGTCGAGGATGTAGACGATGTTGGGGTGCCGGATCCCGGCGAGCACCTTGGCCTCGCGCAGCAGGCGGGCGAGGTCGGCCGGGTCCGCCTCGTCCCTGAGCATCTTGACCGCGACGTCCCGGTTCATCTTGGCGTCCTGGGCGAGGAAGACCTCGCCGAAACCGCCCACGCCCAGCCGTTCGCCGAGGCGGTACCGATCGTCCAGGAGGGTCACCGGCGCCCCCGGTGCACTCGGGTCTCGGCGTCGAACGCGACGCTGGGAGCGTCGGCGGTCGCGCTGTCGCCGGTAGCCTTAGCGTCGTCGGTCGCCGGGGCATCGTCGAAGACGAAGTGCCGTCCGCTCACCACGAGCTTCACCTTCTCGTGCAGCGCCACGGCGTCCCGGAGGTCCCAGCGCTCCGGACGGCCCGGCGGCAGTCGGCGGCCCTTGACGCGTACGCCGTTTCGGCTGTTCAGATCGGTGACGGTAAGCACCTGACCGTCCCAGGCGAGCTCGGCGTGGCGGCGGCTGATCAAGTCCCCGTACTGCGGCGGCACTCGGCGCAGCAGTTCCCGGCCGACCGTCACCGGCTCGCCCGGCGTCACCAGGAAGCGGTCGACGACCGTGCGGTTGACCGAGACCTTGATCTGGATCGGGCGAAGAAGCCGGCCGAGGTCGCTCATCGGGGCCCGATGGCTCGGGCAGCACACCCGCCCGTCCCGGTACGCCGGCAGCGGCTGGCCGCCGTCGCGGCCTTCGCCGAACAGCGGGCAGTCCGGCACCGGGCACCGCCAGCCCCGGGTCAGGGGTTCGCGGCGCAGACGGCGTTCCCGGTCGTAGAGCCCGGCCGCCCGCAGCAGGTCGTGCTCCTCAGCGCTCGACAGCTGGTGCTCGGGGTAGATCGGGATGTCGCGCGCTTCGACGCGTATGCCGTCGCCGTCAGGCCGCATCCGCAGGAAACGGTCGGCGCTGCCCGGAATCCACGGGAAGTCGCGGTGCCTGCCCTTGAAGTTGTCATGGCTGACGACCTTCGCACCGGTCACGTCGGCGATCTCCAGCACCCGGTCGTCGGCGCCGTCCCGAGCCTCGATCAGGCCGCCGCCGATCCACCGGCGCAGCGCCCGGCGCTCGCTCGTGGAGAGCAGATCGGACCGGCGCTCAAGCGACCAGTCGGTCACCACGGAGACCTGCACGGTGTCGTCGGCGAGATAGGTCTTCAGGCCGTCGATCAGGGCGAAGAGCCGTCGCAGATCGGCCGGGCGATCACTGCACAGGCCGCGCTCGCGGACCACATTGGACAAGTCGAGCACCACGTCCACGTCGTCCGGGACGGTCGTCAGATGCTCCTCGATCCGCACCGTCCACACTGTAACGGAGCTGGGCTACCGGGGTCGCCCCTTGAGATGACGGCCGAACTCCCGGGCGATCTCGCGATTGGCGTCCCGTTCGGCCAGCACCTGCCGCTTGTCGTACGCCTTCCGCCCGCGCGCCAGCCCCAGTTCCACCTTGGCCCAGCCGTTGGCGAAGTACATCGACAGCGGGATCAACGTGACGCCCGGGTCGCGCAGCTTCAGCAGGATCTTCTCGATCTCCACCCGGTGCAGCAGGAGTTTGCGGATTCGGCGCGGGGTGTGGTTCGTCCAGGTGCCCAGGGCGTACTCGGCGATGTGGAGACCGTGCAGAAGCAGTTCGCCGTCGGTTTCCTGGGCGAACGCGTCGACCAGCGAGACGCGGCCGTCTCGTAGCGACTTCACCTCGGTCCCGCGCAGCACCAGACCGGCCTCGTAGGTCTTGAGGATCTCGTAGTCGTGCCGTGCCTTGCGATTGACCGCGATGACCTTGCGCTTCTCGTCCCGTGCCACGGCGATCAAGGGTAGCGCGACCACTCCGCCCCGCCTCGTTGATCATGGTGTTTCCGGTTGCGCCACACCGGCGACACCACGGTTAACTCCATGATCAACGAGGCGGGGAAGGGCGGGTGGTCAGGCGCCGCGGAGGACGGCGCCGAATCGCGAAGCGGTGGTCGCGACCGCCGCGTCACGGGCGGCGACCGCCTCCTCCCCGGTGAGCGTGCGATCCTGGGCCCGGAAGACCAGCTTGTACGCCAGCGACTTCTGCCCCGGGTCGATGCCCTGACCGGTGTACACGTCGAACAGCCGGACCGACTCCAGCAGCGGGCCGGCCCCCTCGCGCAGCGCCGCCTCGACGTCGGCCGCCGAAACCTCCTGCGGCAGCACGAGCGCGACGTCGATCAACGCGGGCGGGAAGTTGGACAGCACCGGCGGCGGGGTGACCCCCGGCAACGGCACGAGATCCAGGTCCAGCTCCATGGCACAGGTCCGCTTCGGGAGGTCCTGCTCGGCGCAGACGGCCGGGTGCAGCTCACCGGCGTACCCGATGATCTCGCCGTCGACCTTGATCGCCGCACAGCGACCGGGATGCCACGGAGCCTGCTCCGCCGCGGCCACCTCGACCCGCGTGGCGTCGAGGCCCGCCGCGGCGAGGGTGTCGCGCGCGGCCTGGATCGCGTCGGACCAGTCGGCGGTGCGGCCGGCGCCCCACCGGCCAGCGGGCTCCAGCGGAGATCCGGCGAGCACCACCGCGACGTGGTACGGCTGGTGCGGCACGAACTCCTGGGCCGCCTGCCATTCCTCTTCGGAGGGACGGCTGGCGATGGTCAGCACCGGCGGCACGCCCTGCCGGGCGGCGGCCCGGAAGACCAGGCCCAGCTCGAACAGCGCGACATCACGCTGACCCCGGCCGAGGTTGCGCTTGAGCGTCGTCAGCAGCGGCGGGAGCAGCGACGTACGCAGCAGCGGCTCCTCGTCCGACAGCGGGTTCGCCAGGCGTACGGCGTCGGTCGGCAGCCCGAGCGAGGTCAGCGCGGCGGCCGACACGAACGGGTTGCAGATCGCCTCGACGTAGCCCTGCTCGGCCAGCGCCCGGCCGATCGAGCGGCGACGGCGCTGCTGCGGGGTCAGGCCGTTGCCGGGCGGGGCGATCGGCAGCACGCTCGGCACCTTGTCCAGGCCGTCCAGGCGGACGACCTCCTCGACCAGGTCGGCGGGCTGCAGCAGGTCGGGCCGCCAACTCGGCGGGGTGACCAGGAAGTCGTCGCCGATGGCCACGTGGCAGCCGACGTCGGCCAGCACCTCGGCCACCCGCTCGGGGCTGTAGTTCACGCCGATCAGCCGGGTCGGCAGACCGGGGTCCAGGCTCAGCGAGAACGGCTCCGGCGGGTAGTTCGCGTCGGTGATCTCGTCACCGGCCTTGCCGCCGCCATGCTCGATGAGCAGGTTCACCGCCCGTTCGACGCCGACCAGGCACAGCTCGCGGTCGACGCCGCGCTCCCAGCGCTTGGCCGCCTCGCTGAACAGCTTGTGCCGCCGCGCGGTCCGGCCGACCATCACCGGGTCCCAGTGCGCCGCCTCGAACAGGACGCTCGTCGTCTCGGGCGCGACCTCGCTGGTCTGCCCGCCCATCACGGCGGCCAGCGAGATCGGGCCGCTGTCGTCGCAGATGACCATGTCCTCAGCGGCGAGTACGCGCGTGACACCGTCCAACGTGGTCAGCTTCTCGCCCTCGGCCGCCCGGCGGACCACCAGGGCGCCCTGGACGCGGTCGGCGTCGAAGGCATGCATCGGCTGACCGAGTTCGAGCATCACGTAGTTCGTGATGTCGATCGGCAACCCGAGGACGCGTACGCCGGCCGCCGTCAACCGGCGTGCCATGAAGTCCGGCGTCGCGGCGGCCGGGTCGACCCCGCGCACGAGCCGAGCCGCGAACCGGTCGCAGCCGGCCGGATCGTCGATCACGATGTCCCAGGCGTCGCCGCTCGTCGCACCGGGCGCGGCGGCCAGACCGGGATCGGTGAACGGCACGCCGAACGAGTGCGCCAGCTCGCGAGCCAGCCCCCGGACGGACATCTGGTAGCCGCGGTCGGGCGTCGGGGTGACGTCGATCAGCATGTCGTCGAGGCCGACGATCGGGCGCGCGTCGTCACCGGGCGCGACCGCCAACGCGGCGGGCAGCACGATGATCCCGTCGTGCTCGTCGCTGATGCCCAGCTCCCGAGCCGAGCAGATCATGCCGGCCGACATGTGCCCGTACGTCTTGCGTGCGCCGATCTGGAAGCCGCCCGGCAGCTCCCCGCCGGGCAGGATCACGACGACCTGGTCACCGGCGACGAAGTTGGTCGCGCCGCAGACGATCTCCTGCGGCTCGCCGGTTCCGTTGGCGGCGCCGACGTCCACAGTGCAGAACCGGATCGGCTTCTTGAAGCCGGTCAGCTCCTCGACGGTCAGCACCCGGCCGACCACCAGCGAGCCGCGCACGGTCTCGCGCTGGTCGACGATCTCCTCGACCTCGATGCCGAGGTCGTTCAACGCGGCGTCCAGCTCGGCGGCGGTCACCGACTCGGGCAGCGCCACGAACTCTCGCAGCCAGGACAGACCCACCCGCATCTCAGTGCACCTCCATGCCGAACGCGCGGGTGAACCGCACATCGCCCTCGAACATATCCCGCATGTCGGACACCCCGTTGCGGAACATCAGCGTACGGTCGATCCCCATGCCGAACGCGAAACCGGAGTAGACGTCGGGATCGATCCCACAGGCCCGCAGCACGTTCGGGTTGACCATGCCGCAACCGCCCCACTCGACCCACTGCGGGCCGTCGCGGTGCTCGGCGAACCACACGTCGAACTCGGCCGACGGCTCGGTGAACGGGAAGTAGTGCGGCCGCCAGCGCGTCCGCGCGTCGGGGCCGAACATGGCCCGCGCGAAGTGGTCCAGCGTCCCCTTCAGGTGCGCCATGGTGATGCCCTTGTCCACGACCAGGCCCTCGACCTGGTGGAACACCGGCGAATGCGTCGCGTCGAGTTCGTCGGTGCGATAGACCCGGCCGGGCACGACGACGTAGATCGGCGGCTTGCGCGACAGCATCGTGCGGGCCTGCACCGGCGAGGTGTGCGTACGCAGCACCAGGCCGGACTCGGTGGCCTCGCCCGCGCCCTGCACCCAGAACGTGTCCATCAGGCCCCGGGCGGGGTGGTCGGCCGGGATGTTGAGGGCGTCGAAGTTCGCCCACTCCAACTCGACCTCAGGTCCTTCGGCGATCTCGTAACCCATCCCGACGAACATGTCGCCGACCCGCTCCATCAGCGTGGTCAGCGGATGCCGGGCGCCCCGGGGACGCCGGTCGGCGGGCAGCGTCACGTCGACGCGTTCCTCCCGCAGCACGCGCTCGGCCTGCTCGGCGGTGAGCACTTCCTGGCGCGCGTCGAAAGCGGCCTGAACGGCGGTGCGGGCGGCGTTCACCCGCTGGCCGGCCGACGCCTTCGCGGCCGGGGGCAGCGCGCCGATCTCCCGGCGGGCCAACGAAACCGGGGCGCGGTCGCCCAGGTGGACAGACTTCAGCGCGGCCAGCGCGTCGAGGTCGGCGGCGTCCGCGAACGCCCGGCCCGCCTCGGCCACGGCGGCGTCCAGCGCGTCGGAATCGAGCAACGCGACCTGCTTGGGGTCGTACGGGTCAGAGCGGTAAGTCATCAGATCTCCAGATGCGGCAACCCGAACAGTTTAGGGACTCGCGACTCGGTCGCCGCCCGCCGGTGCTCGCTGGAGGAGGAAAGTGCGCTCAGCCCAGCCGCCCGCTACCAGCGGGCCGGCTAAAGGAGGTGGTCATGCGCACGCCGCCATCCTACCCAACCCGCCGCCCGCCCGCTCTCCGGGCGACCCGTCGCGTTGATCATGGACTTCACAGCTGCGACACACCGCCCAGACCACAGTTAACTCCATGATCAACGCGGCGAAGCGTCGGGTGGCGAGCGGCGAGCGGAGGGCGGCGGGGGTTAGGGGCGGCGGGCCAGGAGGGCGACGGAGGCGACCGCGCCGACGCCCGCGATCAGGATCGCCCCGACGAGCAGCGCGGCCGCGATCACCGCCTGCTGCGCGGAAACCCCGGCGAGCGCGCCCGCGACGAGCGCGATCACGAGGACGGCCAGCCCGGTGTAGAGCCGGAACACGTGCCGGGCGAACAACAGGCCGAGGCCGATGATCAACAGGATGACCGCGGTACCGAAACCGGCGAGGGGTGCCATCCCACCATCATGAGCGCTGAGCGCGCGCGGAGGCGTACAGGCACACCGCGGCGGCGGCTGCCAGGTTCAGGCTTTCCGCGCCGCCGTAGATCGGCACTCGCACAGCCTCGTCGGACTCGCTCAACGCGGCGTCCGGCAGTCCGTGGGCCTCCGATCCGAAGATCCAGGCGGTACGCCCAGCGAGGCGACCGGTGTCCGCGAGGTCGTCGAGGTCGCGAGCGGCGTACCCGCTCGTGGCCAGCGTCTGCAGGCCGGCCTCGCGCAACTGGGAGAACAGCGCCGACCAGTCGCGTTCCCGCACGACGTCCACATGGAACAGACTGCCCGCGCTGGCGCGTACGCATTTGCCGTTGTACGGGTCGACGGCGTCACCGGCGAAGATCACGGTCTGCGCGCCCGCCGCGTCCGCCGTACGCAGGATCGTCCCGGCGTTGCCGGGATCGCGGATCTCCAACACCACCGCGACGAGGCGGGGTTCCTTGGCGAGCGCGTCGGCCAGCGGGACGTCGAGGAGATCGCAGACGGCGACGACGCCCTGCGGCTGAACGGTCTCCGACAGGGCGGCCATGGCGTCGTCGGCCACGAGGGACGCGCCCGGGTAATCCGCTATGCGATCGGCGGTCGCGAAGATCTCGCGTACCACTCCGGAGGAAAGCGCCGAGGCGACCGCCTGCGGCCCCTCGGCGAGGAAGGCGCCCTGGGCCTCGCGGTCCTTGCGGCGCTGAAGCTTGACCGCGGACACGACGCGGGGGGTACGCCGAGTGAACGGCGCACCCCCCGTCGTCATGGTGTCGCTCAGGCCTGAGCCTGTGCCGCGACGGCCTTGCGCGCGACGTCGACGATGGCGGCGAACGCAGCCTCGTCGTGCACGGCGAGGTCGGCCAGGATCTTGCGGTCGACCTCCACCTCAGCGAGCTTGAGGCCCTGGATGAGGCGGTTGTAGGTCATCCCGTTGGCGCGGGCGGCCGCGTTGATCCGGGTGATCCACAGCTGGCGGAAGTCGCCCTTGCGGTCACGACGGTCGCGGTACGCGTACTGCATCGAGTGCAGTACCTGCTCCTTGGCCTTGCGGTAGAGCCGGGAGCGCTGGCCGCGGTAGCCGCTCGCGGCCTCCAGCAGGGTACGGCGCTTCTTCTGGGCGTTGACCGCCCGCTTGACGCGTGCCATGTCGATCTACTCCTTCAGTTCGTCGTGGCGCGCGTCAGCGGCCGAGCATCTTCTTGACGCGGGGCAGGTCGTTCTTGGCGACCTCGACGGTCCCGCTGAGGCTGCGCGTCTCCTTGGACGCCTTCACCTCGAGGCGGTGGCGCAGGCCGGTCTGCTGACGCATGATCTTGCCGGTGCCGGTCACCTTGACCCGCTTGCCCATGCCGGTGTGGCTCTTCATCTTCGGCATTGCGAAGTATCTCCCCTGATATAGCTATGTACGGTGCTCTGGCGGCCCGCCATCGGGCTGGTCAGCCCTCGGCGGCCGGCTGTACTGCTTCGTCGGCCTCGGCCGGCGCGTCCTCGTCGGACTTCGCGCCGCGGACAATGGCCTTGGTCGCACGGTTCGGTGCGAGCACCATGATCATGTTTCGGCCGTCCTGCTTCGGGGCGGCCTCGACGAAGCCCAGTTCCGAGACCTCTTCCTCAAGCCGGCGCAGGAGGCGGTAGCCCAGCTCCGGGCGGCTCTGCTCCCGGCCGCGGAACATGATGGTCACCTTGACCTTGTCCCCGGCCTTGAGGAAGCGCACGACGTGACCTTTCTTGGTCTCGTAGTCGTGCTGGTCGATCTTCGGACGCAGCTTCATCTCCTTGATGATGGTCTGCTGCTGGTTACGCCGGGCTTCCCTCGCCTTGAGCGCGCTCTCGTACTTGAACTTGCCGAAGTCCATGAGCTTGCAGACGGGCGGGCGGGCCATCGGCGCGACCTCGACCAGATCCAGATCGACGTCGGCGGCCAACTGCAGGGCGCGCTCGATCGGAACGATGCCGACCTGCTCACCCTCAGGGCCGACCAGACGGACCTCACGTGCCCTGATCTGATCGTTGACGCGTGGCTCGACGCTGATGTGGCCTCCTCCAAACTAGTGTCCGTGCCGACCTTCGGCGTCCGCTCCCTCGCGGGTGCGAAGGCGTGGACCGTGTCTTTGTGCGCCACCGAGCGGGCTCGCGCCGTGTCCCGGTGGCCCAAAGCAGAAGGCCCCGGCGCATGCCAGGGCCCGCTCGACCGGTCCACGCACGCTGTCAGGCGTACGACCCGGACCTTCGGCGGCTACCGTCGCGCGGACGGCGGCCCGAGGCCGGTGACCGGACCCGATTCACTCAAGGTGACCGGGTGGGAGCAGGCGCTCCGCTTTGTGGCCGACTGCTCTGCTGCCACTCGGCGGCTGAGCTACCCGGATCACCCGAGGGTGATGCGAGCGTCGGCAAGGTCGACTCGCCAACTTTACCAGGCAGCGTTCAGGACCGCGAATCGGGAGTACTCGCCGCTGCGGTGGCGTGCGCCGCGTGGAGGCTGCGCAGTCCGCGTACGGCGACGAGGGCGTGCTCCTTGTCGACCGCCTGGATGGCCAGGACCGACACCGTGTCGTCGTCCTGCAGCTCCAGCTGCGCCCACGGGTGCCCATGGTCGAACCGGATCGCCCGGACGACGTTCCACGGCAGCTCATAGGTCGCGAACACGTTGCGGACGCGGATGCCCTGCTCGGTGCCCCAGACCCGGGGACGGCCGAAGGCGAGCGCGGCCAGCGCGCCGCAGACCCCGAGGCCGATCATGGCGGCCTGGTCACCCGGGCGGAACACCGCGTTGCCCTCGCCGATCGACCCGGTCAGCGCGGTCGCCACCGCGGCGAACACCGCCAGGATCGCGACCGCCGCGACCCACGCCACCACGCGTACGCGCTTGGGCCGGACGTCGATCATCACCGTCTCCGCTGCTGCCACGGCGTCCATCCTGCCACTTAGCACGGCGTACGCCGCTGCGGGGCGGTTCGCCGGAAGCGACGGCACACAATGCGGCTTTTGCGCAGAATGACGGGCATGGCAATCGATGTGAACCAGATCATGAAGCTGCTCAGCGACCCGACCGTACGCCAGCTGCTCACCAGTCTGATGGGCAAGATGGGCGGCCAGCAGGGCCAGGGTACGCAGCTGTCCGGTCTGCTGGAACAGCTCAGCCAAGGCGGCCTCGGCGACCAGACCACCTCGTGGGTCGGCACCGGGCAGAACGCCCCGGTGACCGGCAGCCAGGTGGCCCAGGCGCTCGGCACGGACAACATCAACTCGGCGGCGGCCTCGGCCGGCGTCTCACCTGAAGTGGCCGCGCACGACCTCGCCGAAGTGCTGCCGCAGCTGGTCAACTCGGCGACGCCGGACGGCCAGCTGCCGCAGGCCACCGACCTTCAGCAACTGATGAGCCAGCTCATGAAACCCGCTTCCTGACCGCCCTGCTCGCGCCGCTCGCCCGCCCCGCCCACCGCGCTGTCCGCTCACCGCCGCTCGCTGTTCGCCGCCCCGTCCGCTCGCCGTTGATCATGGGGTTTGCACCCTCGACACGCCGTCGAGACCACAGTTAACTCCATGATCAACGGGCAGGGAGCGGGGGCGAGCGGAGCGAGCGGGTTGGGGGGCGAGCGGAGCGAGCGCGTGGGGGGCGGGAGCAGGTGGGGGTTAGAGGCGGCAGGCGTGGATGTCGGTGACCAGGATGGCCCGGGCGCCGATGTCGTAGAGCTCGTCCATGATCCGGTGCATCCCGGCCCGCTGGACCATCGCCTGCACGGCGACCCAGCCCTCGCGGTGCAACGGGGAGACCGTCGGCGACTCGATGCCGGGGGTCAGCGCGACCGCCTCGTCGAGCCGGTCGGCCCGGCAGTCGTAGGCGAGCATGACGTAGCGCCGGGCGACCAGGACGCCCTGCAGCCGCCGCAGCAGCTGGGCGACCGGCGGCTGGGCGGGGTCGTCGCCGGTCCGGTGGATCAGCGCCGCCTCGGAGACCATGATCGGGTCGCCGATGGGGACGAGTCCGGCCTGCCGGAGCGTGGCCCCGGTCGCGACGACGTCGGCGATCAGGTCGGCGACGCCGAGGCGTACGGCGTTCTCGACCGCGCCGTCCAGCTCGACGACGCGCGCCTTGATGTCGCGCTCCTCCAGGTAGCGCTCGACCAGCCCCGGGTACGCCGTGGCGATGCGCTTGCCGTCGAGCGAGCCGAGGTCGGCGACGGTGCCCTGCGGGGCGGCGAATCGGAAGGTGGCCCCGGCGAAGCCCAGCTCCAGCAGCTGCTCGACCGGGGTGCCGCCGTCGACGAGCAGGTCCTGGCCGGTGATGCCCAGGTCGAGGTCGCCGGAGCCGACGTAGGTCGCGATGTCGCGCGGACGCAGGTAGAAGAACTCGATGTCGTTGTCGGTGTCGAGGCAGGCGAGGTCGCGGTCGTCGGTGCGCTGGCGGTAGCCCGCCTCACGCAGCATCTCGATGGCGGGCTTGGACAGGGTGCCCTTGTTGGGCACGGCGATGCGCAGCATTCTGAAGATTCCTCAAGATCGGTGTCTGGAACGGACGGACAAACCCGATCTAGAGATGTCGGTAGACGTCCTTCAGCTCGATCCCGGTCGCGAGCATCAGCACCTGAGCCTGGTAGAGCAGCTGCGAGATCTCCTCGGCGGCGCGTTCTGGCCCCTCATGCTCGGCGGCCATCCACGCCTCGGCGGCCTCCTCGACCACCTTCTTGCCGACCGAGTGCACCCCACCCTGGACGGCCTTGACCGTGCCCGACGCGGGGTCACCGGCGGCGACCTTCGCCCGCAGCTCCTCGAAGAGCTCCTCGAACGTCTTCACGCCCGCAATTCTGCCCGATGCGATCACGACCGCGACCCTGGACGTGACGGGTTCCACGGAGCGAGAACGGCGTACGCTCGAAACCATGCAGTTGATCAAGTTCACGCACGCCTGCGTACGCCTGCACGACGGCGACCGGACGTTGCTGATCGACCCCGGCGTGTGGTCGGAGCCGGAGGTCTTCGAGGGTGTCACCGACGTCCTCATCACCCATGAGCACCACGATCACGTCGACGCGGAGCGGCTGGCCCAGCAGGACGTGCGGGTCTTCGCGCCCGAGCTGATCGCCGGCGAGCTGCGCGAGAAGATGGGCGACGCGGTGACCACCGTGGCGACCGGCGACACGTTCACCGCCGCCGGGTTCGACGTCACCGTGGTCGGCGGCGAGCACGCCGAGATCTACGAGGGCCTGCCGGGCTGCGCCAACGTCGGCTACCTCGTCGGGACCTCGTCCGGGGCGCTCTACCACCCCGGTGACGCCCTGTTCGTGCCCGAGGCCGAGGTCGGCGTGCTGCTCGTGCCGGCCTCCGCGCCGTGGCTCAAGCTGCGGGAGGCGCTGGACTTCGTCCGGGCGGTCGCCCCGAAGCGGGCGCACCCGATCCACGACCGGATGTTCTCCGAGGACATCGGCTTCGCCGGGTTCGACCGGTGGATGGAGATGAAGGGCCAGACGGCGTACTCCCGCATCCCGATCGGGAGCGGCGCCGAGCTCTAGCTCACGGTGAAGGTGTGGTTGTCGACGTGCTGACGGCTGCTGTCGGCCATCGAGATCTCGTAGGCCCGCACGACGTAGGAGCCCGGCGACAACCGCACCGTCACCTTCTTCTCCCCCATCGCCGGATGTCCGGGTTCGAGGGTGACGACCTCGTGCTGGACGACCTTGCCGTCCCGCAGGATCTCGTAGTTGAGGGTGTTCTCGAAGACGATCCCGGCCAGGTGCAGGGTGACGTCACGGCCGACGGTCTCGCCCTGCTGCGGGGAGATCACCCAGACCAGGTGCAGGGTGTCGACCGCCTCGGCTCGGCGTACCGGGTCTTTGACGGAGATGTGGCCGAAGACGGTCTCCACGGTGGCGCCGTCCACCCGGATGCGTACGCGAGACGCCCCGGAGTTCGCGGTGGCGGTCCAGACGAGCTGCTGGACGGCCTGACCTTCCGCCTCGGCGCCCACGCCGCTGGTGAGGCCCGTGAGGTCCACCGTGACCACGTCGCCGTCGACCGAGCTGCCGGTGACGCGTACGCCCGCCGGCCACAGCGTGTGGTAGTCCGGATCGAGGGCGCTGGGGCGCAACATCTCCGCCACCGCCGCGGTGGTCTTCCCCGCGGGCGTGTCCGCTGCGACGGCCAACCGGTGGAATTCGCGCACTAGTTTCGGCGTACCCCGGTCGGAAAGCGTGTAGTAGACGGGAAGCAAGCCGCTCCCGCCGGCGGACGCCAACGCGGACGCCGCGGTGGAGGCAGAGGGTGACCCCGACGGTGTCGGCGCCGGAGCTGTGCAGCCCGCCAGCAGGGCGAGCCCGAGTGAAGCCGCGAGAACCCGCATGCCTCCAGTGAACGCCCCCGGCGGAGCGGACACCAGTGACGTATCTAAGACAGTGATCGCAGCGTGACCGCGGCGTCGAGCGCCGCGATCGTGGCCGCCCAGCCCTTGTCCTCGCCTGAGCCGGGCAGCCCGGCCCGGTCGCGCGCCTGCTCGATCGTGTTGACGGTGAGCACGCCCTGGCCGATCGGCGTGCGCTCGTCGAGCGCGAGGCGGGTCAGGCCGTCGGTGACCGAGCGGCAGACGTAGTCGAAGTGCGGGGTGTCGCCGCGCACGACGACGCCCAGGGCGACCACGGCGTCCTTGCGGCTGGCGAGCGCCTGCGCGACCACCGGGATCTCCACCGAACCGGCGACCCGGTGGACCTCGACGTCGCTGACCCCGCTGGCCTTGGCGGCCGCGAGCGCCCGCTCGAGCATCTGGTCGACCAGCTCGCCGTTCCAGCGGGTGGCGACGATGCCGAGGGTCAGCCCGTGCGCGTCGACCGCGCTGTCCTCGGGCGCGCCGAATCCGGCCATGTCAGGCGACTCCTTCAGTCGGCGGTTCGAGATCGATCAGGTGGCCCATCCGGTCCCGCTTGGTCTGCAGGTAGCGCAGGTTCTCCGGGTGCGGGCGGACCGGCAGCGGCTCACGGCCCACGATGGACAGGCCGTAGCCTTCCAGCCCGGCGCGCTTGGCCGGGTTGTTGGTGAGCAGGCGCATCGTGCGTACGCCGAGGTCGTAGAGGATCTGCGCGCCGGTGCCGTAGTCGCGGGCGTCGGCGGGCAGCCCGAGGTCGAGGTTGGCGTCCACGGTGTCGCGGCCGCCGTCCTGCAACTGGTACGCCTGCAGCTTGTGCAGCAGCCCGATGCCCCGGCCTTCGTGCCCGCGCATGTAGAGCACGACGCCGCGGCCCTCCTCGGCGACCCGCTCCAGCGCGGCGTGCAGCTGGGGTCCGCAGTCGCAGCGCACCGACGCGAACACGTCGCCGGTCAGGCACTCGGAGTGCACCCGGACCAGGACGTCCTCGCCGTCGCCGATTTCGCCGAAGACCAGGGCGATGTGCTCGGCGTTGTCGTTGGTGGCGCGGTAGCCGACCGCGGTGAACTCGCCGTACTCGGTGGGCAGTCGGGCGCCGGCGATCCGTTCGACCAGCCGCTCGGTCCGCCGCCGGTACTCGATCAGGTCGGCGATGGAGATGATGGCCAGCCCGTGTTCCTGGGCGAACGCGGTCAGCTCGGGCAGCCGCATCATCGTGCCGTCGTCGTTGATCAGCTCGCAGAGCACCCCGGCCGGGCGCAGCCCGGCGAGGGTGGCGAGGTCCACGGCGGCCTCGGTGTGCCCGGGGCGGCGCAGGACGCCGCCCGACTTGGCCCGCAGCGGCACCACGTGCCCGGGACGGGACAGGTCGCTGGGCCGGGTCACGGGGTCGGCGAGCAGCCGGATCGTGTGCGCGCGGTCGGCGGCGGAGATGCCGGTGCTCACGCCTTCCCGGGCGTCCACGGTGACCGTGTACGCCGTCCCCCGCCGGTCCTGGTTGGTGTGCCACTGCGGCGGCAGGTCGAGGCGATCGGCGTCGGGCTCCAGGATCGGGGCGCAGATGTAGCCGGAGGTGTAGCGGACGGTGAAGGCGAGCAACTCGGGCGTGGCCAGCTCGGCCGCGAAGATCAGGTCGCCTTCGTTCTCGCGGTCCTCGTCGTCCACGACGACGACGGCCTTACCGGCTTTGACCTCGGCGATCGCGGTCTCGATCGAGGACAGCGTCATGCCCGGTTCCCTCCGCCGTTGCCCACCATCTTCTCGACGTACTTGGCGATCACGTCGACCTCCAGGTTCACCTGGTCACCGACGCCCTTACGGCCCAGTGTCGTCACTTCCAGTGTGGTGGGAATGAGGCTCACCGCGAACGCGTCTTCGGAGATCTCAGTCACAGTCAGCGAGATTCCGTCGACCGTGATGGAGCCCTTCTCCACGAGATAGCGGGAAAGATCCTCCGGAAGAGTGAACCGGACGATCTCCCACAGATCGCCCGGGACGCGCTCGGTGATCGTGGCGACCCCGTCGACGTGCCCCTGCACGATGTGCCCGCCGAGCCGGTCGGACACCTTGACCGCCCGCTCCAGGTTGACCCGGTCGCCGACCTGCAGGCCGCCGAGCGCGCTGCGGTCGAAGGACTCCTTCATCACCTCGGTGGTGAAGACGTCGCCCAGATTCTCCACGACGGTCAGGCAGACGCCGTTGACCGCGATCGAGTCGCCGTGCCCGGCGTCGGAGGTCACCACCGGCCCCTTGATCGCCAGCCGTGCGCCTTCGCCCTTCCAGGTGAGCTCGACTACCTCGCCCAGCTCCTCGACAATGCCGGTGAACACGCCTAATTCTCCCTCTTCGGCACGGCGGTGATCCGGAGATCCGGTCCAACCCGATCAACGTCGGTGACATCGAGTTCGATCGCCTCGGTGATGGTCTTCACACCGGCGCCCATGAGCGCCGCCGGGCCGCCGCCGAGCAGCTTCGGCGCCACATACCCGACGATCTTGTCGACCAGCCCGGCCGCGAGGAACGCGCCGGCCAGCGTGGGGCCGCCCTCCAGCAGGGCGCTGCGCACGCCCCGCTCGTACATCCGGCTCATCAGGGCCACCAGGTCCACGCGCCCCTCGGCATCCGCGCCCACCTCGGCCGAGGTCGCGATCCAGGTCGCGGCCGCGCCGTCCCTGACCTTCGCGTTCTCGGGGGTACGCCCAACGGAGTCCACGACGACGCGAAGGGGTTGCCGGATGGCCAGACTGCCGTCGCGGAGATTGCGAGCGGTCAACCGGGAGTCGTCGGCGATGACGGTGCCGACGCCGACGATGATCGCGTCCACCGTGCCCCGCAGCGCGTGCACGTCCATCCGGGAGGCCTCGGACGTGATCCACATGCTCGTGCCGTCCTCGGCCGCCGACCGGCCGTCCACCGTGGAGGCGAACTTCCAGATCACGTACGGGCGCTTGCGGCGTACGGAGGACAGCCACATGACGTTGCCCCGGGTCGCCTCGGCCTCGCGTACGCCGGAGACGACCAGCACGCCGGATTCCCGGAGGGTCTCCGCGCCACCCTTGGCGGCGTCGGTCGGGTCGAGCACGGCGATCACCACGCGGGCGATCCCGGCCCGGATCAGGGCCTGACTGCACGGGCCGGTCCGCCCGGTGTGGTTGCACGGCTCCAGGGTCACCACCGCCGTGCCGCCCTTGGCCTTCTCCCCGGCCTGGGCCAGCGCCACGATCTCGGCGTGCGGGCCGCCCGCGTACGCGTGGAAGCCCTCGCCGGCGACCTCCCCCGAGCTGTCCAGGATCACGCAGCCCACCACGGGGTTGGGGCTGGTCGTGCCGAGTCCGCGGGCGGCGAGTTCGATCGCACGGGCCATCGCGGCATGCTCGGCGGGTGTGGCCTCCGTCATGGGCACATCTTCCCGCAGGGCGGTGACCGGGGTCAGCCCCGGGCTGCCCGGGATACCTTGATCACAGCTCAGCACCGTGCTCGGAGGGCGTACGAGGCAGCGGGATGCCGTGCGGCGGGGTGCTGTAGTCGCCGAAGCCGCCGCTGTCGGGTTCGTCGTCCATCCGGCGGCGGTCGATCGCCACGAACGAGCCCGGCTGGCTCTTGGCCACCGACTTCATCTCCGACGCCGCCGCGATCACCTCACGGGGATCGTCGAACTGCCGGGCGGTCGACAACGCGACCCCGATCGAGAGGGTGACCAGGTTGGCCCGCTGCACGTTGCCCCGGCGGTCGGTCAGCTCCAGATAGCCGCGCGCCGCCGCGTCGGGGTCGTAGAGGTCGTCGGCGGCCGACTCGAACAGCTCGACCGATCGGGTGGTCACCGGGCGTACCTGGTCGGGGGTGAGCACGAGGACGAAGTCGTCGCCGCCGACGTGGCCGAGGAACACCGGCGGCAGGCCGGCCTCGGCGACCGCCCGGTGCAGCGAGCGGGCCAGCGCGGTGATGAACTCGTCCCCCCGGCCGAACCCGTACGCGTCGTTGACCGTCTTGAACCGGTCGACGTCGATGTAGCAGACCGCGTAGTCGCAGCCGCTCTGTACCCGGTCGGAGATCTCCCGCAGGATGCGGGTGTTGCCGGGCAGTCCGGTCAGCGGCGACACCTCGCGGTATTCCTGGTTGCGCCGCAGCGTCGAGCGGACGCGGGCCACCAGTTCCAGCGTGTCGAACGGCTTGACCAGGTAGTCGTCGGCCCCGGCGGACAGCCCGAGCACCTTGTCGGCGGTCATCGCGCGGGCCGTCAGCATGATGATGGGCAACGCCGCCATCAGCGGGTCGGCGCGCAGCCGCCGGGTCAGCCCGATGCCGTCCAAAGTGGGCATCATCAGGTCCACGATCACCAGATCGGGGCGCCGCTGCTCGATCACCGAGAGGGCCTGTTCCCCGTCGTGGGCGGTCATCACCTCGAAACCGTGCAGGCGCAGGTTCACCTCGACGAAGCGCACGATGTCACGGTCGTCGTCGACGACCAGGATGACCTCGGCGTCGCCGCCGTGTCCCGGGAAACCCAAGCCGACCCCACTGTCCATTGTGGTGCATGCTATCTCGCGCGCACCAACTGGCGTTGTCGAAGTCTACGCGGACCACGCCGGACGGATCAGTGATCCGCTTCGAATCTTGGGAACATATGGTTGTACCGGACCGGCGGATCAGGCCAGGCGACTCAGCTGACTATTGCTCCGAGGTCGGCTAGCTGACCAGGGCGCGCAGGCGACGGCAGGCGTCAGCCGGGTCGACAGCGCCGAACACGGCCGTCCCGGCGACGAACGCGTCCGCGCCGGCCTCGGCCGCCTGCTCGATGGTGTCCGCGGCGATGCCGCCGTCGACCTCGACCCGGATCTGCAGGCCTTCGGCGTCGGCGTGCCGCCGCGCCGTGCGTACCTTGTCGAGCATCTCCGGCATGAACTTCTGGCCGCCGAACCCGGCCTTGATCGTCATGATCAGCAGGGTGTCGAAGTGCGGGAGCAGCTCCAGATAGGGCTCGATCGGGGTGTCCCGGTCGACCGCGAGGCCCGCCTTGGCCCCGGCCGCCCGCAGGTTCTTGGCCAGCGCGATCGGGTCGGCGGCGGCCTCCACGTGGAAGCTCACGTTGTACGCGCCGGCCTCGGCGTACCCGACGGCCCACCGCTCCGGCGCCTCGATCATGAGGTGGCAGTCCAGTGGGTGATCGGTGGCCGCCCGCAGGCTCTGGACGACCGGCAGCCCGATCGTCAGGTTCGGGACGAAGTGGTAGTCCATGACGTCGACGTGGAGCCAGTCGGCGTCGGCGTGGACGGCCTGGGCGGCCTCGGCGAGCCGGGCGAAGTCGGCTGCGAGCAGGCTGGGCGCGATGATCGGCGTCACGCGCTCAGCCTAGGTCATCTCGTCGCTCCGCCCTCGGCGTACCGGAGTCCGTAGACTGGGGGCACTTGTACTCGCGTTCTTCACCCGCGTTTCTGCGAAGGAGCCGTCCGACGTGACTGTCCAGCCCATCCGCTACTTCGGCGACCCGGTTCTGCGTACGCCGGCAGACCCCGTGGTCGACTTCGACAAGGAGCTGCGGCGGCTCGTCGGCGACCTGGTGGAGACGATGCGCAAGAACGGCGGCGCCGGGCTGGCGGCGCCACAGATCGGCGTCGGCCTGCGCGTGTTCACCTTCGACGTGGACGACGTCGTCGGGCATCTGATCAACCCGGTGCTGGAGTTCCCGGACGACGAGGAGCAGGACGGCCAGGAGGGCTGCCTGTCGCTGCCCGGTCTCTACTTCGACACCAAGCGCCGGCAGAACGTGGTGGCCCGGGGCTTCAACGAGTCCGGCGACCCGCTGCAGATCGTTGGAACCGGGATGATGGCCCGCTGCGTCCAGCACGAGACCGACCACCTCGACGGGGTGATCTTCATCGACCGGCTGGAGACCGACGAGCGCAAGAAGGCGCTCAAGGAGATCCGCCGGGCCGACTGGTACGACCCGGCGAACACCCGGATCAAGGTCAGCCCGCACGCCGTCCACCCCCAAGCCGGTCCCAGCCCGTTCGGGCTCGGTCGTTGAAGGGCGGACTGAACTGATGCGTCTCGTCTTCGCCGGTACGCCGGAGGTCGCTCTCCCGTCCCTGGACGCCCTGGCCGCCTCGGACCACGAACTGGTGGCCGTCGTGACCCGCCCCGACGCGCCGGCCGGCCGTGGCCGCCACGTCGTGCGCTCCCCCGCCGGCGCCTGGGCCGACGACCACGGGATCGAGGTGCTGACCCCGGAGCGGCCCAGGGATCCGGAGTTCCTCGCCCGGCTGGCCGACATCGCGCCGGACTGTGTGCCGGTCGTGGCGTACGGCGCGCTCGTGCCGCCCGCCGCTCTGGAGATCCCCCGGTTCGGCTGGGTGAACCTGCACTTCTCGCTGCTGCCCGCCTGGCGCGGCGCGGCACCGGTGCAGCACGCGATCTGGCACGGTGACGAGATCACCGGCGCGTCGGTCTTCCAGCTGGAAGCCGGCCTGGACACCGGCCCGGTCTTCGGCACGATGGCGGAGAAGATCCGCCCGGCCGACACCGCGGGCGACCTGCTCGGCCGGCTCGCCGTCGACGGTGCGGGCCTGCTCGTCAGCGTGCTGGACGCGATCGAGGCGGGCGCGGTCACGCCGGTCCCGCAGCCGATGGACGGCATCACCCTGGCCCCGAAGATCACCGTGGAGGACGCGCAGGTGCACTGGACCGAACCGGCTTTCGCCGTCGACCGTCGTATCCGGGCGGCCACCCCGAATCCGGGCGCGTGGACGCTGCACCGCGACGAGCGGCTCAAACTCGGCGCGGTCACCCCGTTGCCCGCCGGTCCCCGCCTGGAGCCCGGTGACCTGCTGGTCGAGAAGAACCGGGTGCTGGTCGGCACAGCGACCGATCCCGTCGTCCTCGGGGAGGTACGCGCGGCCGGCAAGAAGGCCATGCGGGCCGCCGACTGGGCCCGGGGTCTGCACCTCAGCACGCAAGAACGGCTCGGCTGATGCGGGCCGCACCCGCCCGGCGCGGCGGCCGGCGCAGCACCATCGACCCCGCCCGCGCGGCCGCGTACGAGGCACTGCTGGCCGTGCACCGCGACGGCGCGTACGCAAACATCGTCCTGCCGCAGATCCTGCGCGACCGGGAGCTGTTCGGCCGGGACGCCGCCTTCGCCACCGAGATCACCTACGGGACGCTGCGCGGTCAGGGCACCATCGACCTCATCCTCGCCGAGGCCGCCGGACGCGACATCGACCGCATCGATCCACCCGCCCGGGACGCTCTGCGGCTGGGCGCGTACCAGATCCTGCAGACCAGAGTGCCCCCGCACGCGGCCGTCGGCGAGACGGTGGAACTGGTGCGGGAAGTGGCACCGGGGGCGATCGGCTTCGCGAACGCGGTGCTGCGCCGGGTGAGCGAACGGACCTTCGACGAATGGGTCGGCGTGGTCGCGCCACCGGCGGGCGACGACCCGATCGCGCACCTGGCCGCGGCCTGGAGCCATCCGGAGTGGATCGTGCGGGCGTTCTCCGAGTCGCTCGGCGGGGACCTGGCCGAGACCGCGCAACTGCTCGCCGAGGACAACGAACGCCCGCCGGTGCACCTGTGCGCGCGGCCGGGCCGGGCCGACGCGGTGGACCTCGCCGACGAGGTCGGCGGCGCGCCCGGAGCGTTCTCCCCGTACGCGGTCTACCTGTCCGGCGGCGCGCCGGGCGACCTCGCCGCGATCCGCGACGGCCGGGCGCACGTGCAGGACGAAGGTTCGCAGCTCGTCGCGGCGGCGCTGGTCAACGCGGAGCTGGAAGGTTCGGACGAGCGCTGGCTCGACCTGTGCGCCGGACCGGGCGGCAAGGCCGGGTTGCTGGCCGCGCTGGCGGCCGAACGAGGCGCCCGGCTGACCGCCGTCGAGGTGCAGCCACATCGGGCTCGCCTCGTCGAGCTGGCCGTCCGCGGACTGCCCGCCGACGTGGTCTGCACCGACGGCCGGGCGGTCGGACGCGATCCCGCGCTACCGGCCGACGGCTTCGACCGCGTCCTGGTCGACGCGCCCTGCACCGGGCTCGGCTCGCTGCGGCGACGGCCCGAGTCCCGCTGGCGCCGCCAGCCGTCGGACCTGCCGCCGCTGACCCGGCTGCAACGGGAACTGCTGGGGGCGGCCTTCCAGGCGGTCCGGCCCGGCGGCTTGGTCGCGTACGTGACGTGCTCGCCGCACGTGGTGGAGACGCAGGTCAGCGTCGTCGAGGCGGCCCGTCGTTCGCCGTCCACGATGGACTTCGTGGACGCCCGGCCGCTGCTTCCGCCGATGCCCGGCCTCGGCGGCGGGCCGACGGTGCAGCTGTGGCCGCACCGGCACGGCACCGACGCCATGTTCCTTGCCGTCCTCCGTCGCACCGCCTGACCCGCCCACTTTTACGGCTCGCGCTACGTCCGCCGCGCCGATTTTGGCGCTGGATCAGGGATCCGGGTCGAATCATGGTCCAAGATTCGACCCGGATCCCTGATCCAGGCGCTGGACGGGACGCGGAGCGGCCGCGGGGCGGAGGCAGGCGGGTCAGGCGGGCGGGGGCTCGGCGAGCACCCGGCGTACGACGCGTTCGAGGAGCGCCTCCAGCGCGGCCGGGTCGAGCACTGCGGCTTGGGCCGCTTCGGCGGCGGTCTGCGCGGCCCGGGCGGATTCCGCCGCAAGCCGGGCGGCCGCGGCGGCGTCACCGGCCGAGGCTCGGGCGCCTTTGGCATCCATGGCGATCGCGTTGACCACGGCGGTCAGCTTGTTCGGCTCGTGCGGGTTGTTGACGTGGTTGTCGATGGTCTCCCGCATGGCGAGCAGGCCCTCGACCCGGAAGATCAGCGCGCGGGCGTCGCCGTCGTCGCGGAACGGCATGATCAGCTCCTTTGCCTTGCGCACGTGGCGCGGGACGTCGGCCGGGGTGAAGACGTACTCGAAGTGCATCGGGTCGGGCTTGGTCGAGTACCAGCCGCCCCAGTAGAAGCCGCAGTTCCACCACAGTGGAATGACCTCGACCGGCAGGTCGGACTTGAACGGCTTCTGGAACGGGTTGTCGTTCCAGTTCAGATCGACTGCCAGCCCCCACGAGTGGTTGCTGGGCGTGTTCTTGTTCCGGATGCTGCGGCAGTTGTAGCCACCGGTGGCATGCGCCTTGAGGCGGTACCGGTGCAGGACGACCGTCGCGGTGAGCAGCAGCCCCACCAGCTCGGCCAGCTCCCGGCGTACGCTGACCTTCACCCCGCCGGCCGACAGCTCGACGATCTTGCTCTTCTGGCAGTTCGGCCAGCCGGGGCCCCAACCGTTCTGCTGAGCCCGGTCGAGGCTCACCCCGTGCGGCCGTTTCATGTACGCGTCACGCGGGGGCATCGGTCTCCGCCTCCCCCGCCGGGGCCTCGGGGTCCTCGTCGACGTCGTCGGGTCCGCCGTCGCCGGGCACATTGCGCCCGATGGCGGCCTCCTCGAAGTCCTCGGCGGTCGGGATCCGGTTGCCCTGCCAGTTCAGCCCGTCGTTGCGCTCGTCGACCGGCTGGCAGGAGACCTCCTCGACGACCTCGTCCGGCTCGAATTCGCGTACGCTCCAGCTCGTCTCCCAGACTGGGACGCCTTCGGCCATGGCCGGCTCCTCTCGCGTACCGCCTCGTCACCGGCGTACCGGACAGCGTGCGGCGAGGGTGACCGAGACGGTGTCGCGCAGCCGACCCCGAACGGGCGACGGGAACAGGCGGCTGGGCTAGAGCAGTTCCAGCGGATCGAGCTGAACCCGGACGGCGTCGGCCGACTTGCGCGCGCTGCGCGTCCCGGCGGCCGCGTGCAGCGCATGCGCCAACGCCGCCGCCTCCGACCGCCGGACCCGCAGCAGCAACCGTTCGGAGCCCTCGCCGATCTCCAGCGGGCCGAGTTGCTCGGTGCCCGGCGGCAGGTCGGCGGACTCGGTCAGCTCGGCGACGGCGGCCGGTGGACCGGTGAGCGACGCCATCCGCGCGGCGGGCGGGAAGCCGAGCGCCCGCCGGTCGGCCAGCTCCCGTTCGGCCAGCCAGGCGGCGTCCCAGCGCAGCAGCGCCTGCACCGGGATCATCGAGCCGTCGGCGACCACGACCACCTTGCCGCCTTTGCCGGCGGGGATGGCGAGCGCGGCGGCCGCCATCCAGCGCCGCAGCGCCTCCTCGGCGGCGCGCAGGTCGGCCCGGGTCAGCATCGCCCAGGTGTCGAGCAGCAGCACCGCGCCGTAGCCCGGTCCGTCCACGATGGGTTCCGCGCCGGGCGTGGCGAGGACCAGCGACGCCTCCGCCGGGACGGTCGCCAGGACCGATTCGCCGCCGGACGTACGCACCGGCACCCCGGGGAACGCCCGGCCCAGCTCCTCCGCCGTACGCCGGACGCCGGTCACCGAGGCACGCAGGCGGCGGCCGCCGCAGCGCGGACAGGTGTAGTCGGCGGCCGGGCGGGCGCACCAGCGGCAGGCCGGCGGACCGGCGTTGCCCGGCAGCGCCAGCGGGCCGGAGCAGCGGGAGCAGCGGGCCCGTTCCCGGCACTCCTGGCAGGCCACCGAGGGCACGTAACCCCGGCGGGGCACCTGGATCAGCACGGGGGCGTCGGCTCGCATCGCTTCCCGGGCGGCGTCCCACGCCACGCTCGGCAGGCGGGCCGCGACGGCGCCCGGGTCGCGGGCCAGCTGGCGGTCGTCGGCGGTGACGATGCGCGGCGACAGCACCCGCAACGTCTCCCGGGACGGCGTGATCTCCTTCGCCCACCCGGTCTCCACCAGCAGCTGGCCCTCGGCCGTCCGGGCGTACCCGCCGACGAGGGCGGCGCAACCGGTCAGCTGCGCCCGGCTCAGCAGCACCTGCCGCGCGTGCGGGTAGGGCGACCGCGGTTCGGCGTGCAGGTCGTCGCCGTCGTCCCAGATGACCACCAGGCCGAGGTCGCGTACGGGGGCGAAGGACGCGCCCCGCGTCCCGATGACCACCTGCACCTCGCCCCGGCTGACGCGCAGGAAGCGCTTGTAGCGCTCGGCCGGTCCCAGTGCCGCTGATAGGGCCACATGCTGGTCGTCGCCGCCCAGCGCGGCCGTCAGGGCGGCGTCGAGGCGGTCCAGGTCCCGGTAGTCGGCCACGATCACGACCGCACCCCGGCCGCTCGCCAGCGTGTCGGCGACGGCGGCGGCGACCCGGTCCGGCCAGCGCTCCCCCGGCAGGGCCGACCAGACCGCCCGGGGGGACTTGCCGTCGGCCAGCGCCCGCAGGAAGGCCTGCCCGGCGGCGTAGTGCCCCCAGCCGGGGCGCTCTTCCCGCCGGCCAGGTGGTTTCGGGGTCTTCGGGGCCGCCTTCTCGGCCGCCGCGTGCCGGGGCGGCACGGCCAGCCGCAGGACGTCGATCAGGCTGCCGGCGTACCGGTCGGCGATGTCACGGGCGAGCCGGATGATCTCCGGGCGCAGCACCGGCTCCGGCGACACGACCTTCTCCAGGAACGCCAGCTTCCGGTCCAGCTCGGTGTGCTCGACCCGGTCGAGCAGCCAGCCGTCGACGAGCTGGCCGGAGAACCGGACCCGCACCCGGGTGCCCGGCTGGGCCGCCGCGTCGAGATCCGCCGGGACCAGGTAGTCGAACGGCCGGTCGAGGTGCGGCAGCGGCACGTCGACGCAGACGCGAGCGACCGGCAACCCCGATGCGGGCTGCCGGTCGCTGCGCTTGGTCTTGCTCGTCACGTCACCTGGTTTATCAGGTCACTACGACGAAGGTGGGTCACGCCCCCGCCGCGGACTTCAGGTCGGCGACCCGGTCGGTCCGCTCCCAGGCCAGCTCGGGCAGCTCGCGGCCGAAGTGGCCGTACGCCGCGGTCTGCTGGTAGATCGGGCGCAGCAGCTCCAGGTCCCGGATGATGGCGGCCGGACGCAGGTCGAAGACCTCGTTGATGGCCTTCTCGATCCGGTCCACCGGGACGACCTCGGTGCCGAACGTCTCGACGAACAGGCTCACCGGGTGCGCCTTGCCGATGGCGTACGCCACCTGCACCTCGCACCGCTCGGCCAGCCCGGCCGCCACGACGTTCTTGGCGACCCAGCGCATCGCGTACGCCGCCGACCGGTCCACCTTGGACGGGTCCTTGCCGGAGAACGCGCCGCCGCCGTGGCGGGCGTAGCCGCCGTAGGTGTCGACGATGATCTTCCGGCCGGTGAGGCCGGCGTCGCCCATCGGGCCGCCGATCTCGAAGCGGCCGGTCGGGTTCACCAGCAGCCGGTAGCCCTCGGTGTCGAGGCCCAGGCTCTCCAGCTCCGGCGCGATGACGTGCTCGCGGACGTCCGGGGTGAGCAGCGACTCGAGCGAGATGTCCGGGGCGTGCTGCGAGGACACCACGACGGTGTGCAGCTTGACCGGCTTGAGGCCGTTGTACTCGATGGTGACCTGGGTCTTGCCGTCCGGGCGCAGGTACGGGATCACCCCGTCCTTGCGGACCGCGGAGAGCCGGCGGGCCAGCCGGTGCGCGAGCGCGATCGGCAGCGGCATCAGCTCGGGCGTCTCCGAGCAGGCGAAGCCGAACATCATGCCCTGGTCGCCGGCGCCCTGGGAGTCCAGCAGGTCGTGGCCGCCCTCGCGCTGCTCCAGGGCGGAGTCGACGCCCTGGGCGATGTCGGGCGACTGCGACCCGATCGAGACGCTGACGCCGCAGGACGCGCCGTCGAAGCCCTTCTTCGAGGAGTCGTAGCCGATGCCGAGGATCGTCTCGCGGACGATCGTCGGGATGTCGGCGTACGCCTTCGTGGTGACCTCACCCGCGACGTGCACCTGGCCGGTCGTGATCAGGGTTTCCACGGCGACCCGGCTGTGCGGGTCCTGCGTCAGCAGCGCGTCGAGGATGCCATCGCTGATCTGGTCGGCGATCTTGTCGGGGTGACCCTCCGTGACCGATTCGGAGGTGAAGAGACGGCGTGCCACAGTGCTCCCTCAACGGTCCGCTTGCCAACGGCAAGACGCTCAACGATTGCAAGTTATCGCGGCAGTCTAGTCAACCTGCGCGTACGCCGATCCGGCGACCGGCCGTGTGTTCACAATTCGGACTCTTCAGTCGGTCTTCGCCGACCAGCGGTCCAGGACGAGGTCCCAGACGGCGTCGGCGACATCCTCTTTGGGTCGCCGGCCGAGCGCTGTCGAGGATCCGTCCGCCCCCAGCACCACGACGTCGTTGTCGTCGGCCCCGAAGACCTTGTCGGCGCCGACCTCGTTCACCACGATCAGGTCGGCCCGCTTCTTGACGAGCTTGGCCGCGCCGTTGTCGAGCGCGTCGTGCGTCTCCGCGGCGAACGCGACGAGCACCTGGCCGGGCCGTTTCATCGCACCCGCCTCGGCGGCGATGTCGGGATTGGTGACCAGTTCGAGGCTGGGCGCTGACCCGTCGGCCGTCTTCTTGATCTTCTGCTCGGCGTACTGCGCGGGGCGGAAGTCGGCGGGCGCGGCGGCGAACACCATCGCGTCGGCGACCCCGGCCGCCGCCAGGACGGCGTCTCGCAGCTCGGCCGTGCTGCCGACCCGGACCAGCTCGACCCCGGCCGGGGTGGGCAGGGCCACGTTGGCCGCGATCAAGGTGACCTTCGCACCGCGGGCGACCGCGGCCGTCGCGAACGCGTACCCCTGCTTGCCGGACGAGCGGTTGCCGAGGAAGCGGACCGGGTCGAGCGGTTCCCGGGTGCCGCCGGCGGTGACCACGACGTGCCGGCCGGCCAGGTCGGCGGCGGTACGCCCAGCGAGCACCCGCCGCGCGATCGCGAAGATCTCGGCGGGGTCGGGCAGGCGGCCCTTGCCGGAGTCGGCGCCGGTGAGGCGGCCGACGGCGGGCTCGATCACGATCGCGCCCCGGCGGCGCAGCGTCGCCACATTGTCGGCGGTGGCCGGGTGCTCCCACATCTCCGTATGCATGGCCGGCGCGAAGACGACCGGACAGCGGGCGGTGAGCAGGGTCGAGGTGAGCAGGTCGTCGGCGAGCCCGTGGGCCGCCTTGGCCAGCAGATCGGCCGTCGCGGGCGCGACGAGCACCAGATCCGCGGTCTGCCCGAGGCGGACGTGCGGCACCTCGGGGACGTCGGTGAAGACTCCGGTCGCGACCGGCTGACCGGACAAGGCCTCCCAGGTGGGCGCGCCGACGAACCGCAGGGCGGCCTCGGTCGGCACGACGCGGACCTGGTGACCCGATTCGGTGAGCAGGCGCAGCAACTCGCACGCCTTGTACGCGGCGATGCCGCCGCTGACGCCGAGGACGACCCTGCTCACCGTCGGATTCTGTTCTCTGCCGAGTTTCAGCGCCTGATCAGGCGGTTTCGCCGGTCGGCTCGGCGACGAGCAGGCCGGCGTTGATCTCGCGCATCGAGATCGAGAGCGCCTTCTCCTGCGGAGTGGTCTCCACCAGCGGGCCGACGTACTCCAGCAGGCCCTCGCCGAGCTGCGAGTAGTAGGCGTTGATCTGGCGCGCGCGCTTCGCCGCGAAGATGACCAGCGCGTACTTCGAGGAGGTCTTCTCCAGCAGCTCGTCGATGGGCGGGTTGGTGATGCCCTCTGGGTTGGCGACGGTTGCGGCCACTTTCACGTCCCTAGAAAAACTTGTGTCTGTTTTGTCAGCCGTGCGCCCGGATCGGCGCGAGCTGTCGTGAACCGAGTAATCCTAGCAACTCGTCAGCAGCGCGTTCGACCGAGTCGTTGACGACGGTGACATCGAACTCCTTCTGCGAGGCCAGCTCCTCGTCGGCGTGCAGCAGCCGGCGCCGGATGGTCTCCTCGTCCTCGGTCCCCCGGCCGCGCAGGCGCCGGTGCAACTCCTCGACGCTCGGCGGGGCGAGAAAGACGAGCTGGGCCTCGGGCATGACCGCCCGGACCTGGCGAGCGCCCTGGATGTCGATCTTCAGCAGGACCGGGATGCCCTGGTCGAGCCGGGCTTCGACGCCCGCGCGGGGCGTGCCGTAGAGGTTGCCCGCGAACTCGGCCCATTCCAGCAGCTGCCCGGAGGCCTCCAGGTGGCGGAACTGGGCCCGGTTCACGAAGTGGTAGTGGATGCCGTCGACCTCGCCGTCACGCATCTTCCGCGTGGTCGCCGAGACGGAGAACCACACCCAGGGAGCGCGCGGTTTGATCCACTCGATCACGCTGTCCTTGCCGACCCCGGACGGGCCGGACAGCACGGTGAGGCGGGCCGGCGGTCGGGATACGTCGGTCACTTCTTCTCCTCGCCAGATGGGCAGCGCTCGTTGGGTCCCTTTCTACCCAACGCAGCTGATCTTGTCGCGTTACCCCGGCACAGATCACGTCACAGATCACATCTGCCGCGACTCGCGTCGCCGCGACGGCTGGCCTGGGCAAGCACAAGGCCGCCGCCCGAAACGGGCGGCGGCCTTGTGTGTCACGTCAGCTCAGTTGCCGGAGAACTCGGCGAGCAGAGCCTTGCGCTGCTGCTCACCGAGTCCGCGCAGACGGCGCGAGTCGGCGATCTTCAGCTTCTCCATGATCTGCGTGGCGCGGATCTTGCCGATGCCGGGCAGCGACTGCAGCACCGCCGACACCTTCAGCTTGCCGACGACGTCGTCGGCCTCGGCACGGCTCAGCACCGCGTCCAGCGTGGTCTGACCCTTCTTGAGCTGTTCCTTCAGCTCGGCCCGGGCCTTGCGAATCTCAGCGGCCTTCTCGAGCGCGGCAGCGCGCTGCTCGGGGCTCAGTGTGGGGAGCGGCACCAGTTCTCCTCAGGTCCCACGCGGCGGTCGAGGGGTCGACCCACCGCTCGTTCGTTGGTCTACACGTCCGCCCCGGGTGGGACGGACGACGTTTTGCCTGTGCCTGGGTCACGTGTCACCTACGGTGACGCCTGTGGTTTCCAGTCGCGGGGAAAACTAGCGGTCAGAGCCGCTTTCGGCAACGTCACCACGCATGATCACAAAATGGTTACGCCGTGAGTGGCGTCACCGGTCACCCGCCCAGGGCGCGGCGGCACGCATCGAGCGACCGCTCAGTAGCCTCGATCAGGCCGCGAACCGTCGGCCCGCCCGCGAGCACCTCACGCGAGTACGAGGGAAGGACGGCGTCGATGGAGTCGCCGAAGATCTCGCGCAGTCCGGCGGGGTCGCCGCCCTGCGCGCCGAGCCCCGGAACGAGGAACGGCCCATTGGTCCGGGACAGGTCCTCGCCGGTCCGCCCGACAGTCGCCCCGACCACCGCGCCGATGCTGCCCAGCGGTTCCGCACCCGTGTTGAGCTGGGAAATCTCATCTAGTATCAGTTGGGCGACCGTCCGCCCATCGGCCGTCCGGGCATGCTGGACCTGCGATCCTTCAGGGTTCGATGTAAGGGCCAGGACGAATACCCCACCACCGTGCAAGGCGGCCGAGTCGAACGCCGGGCGGAGCGATCCGAAGCCGAGGAACGGGCTCACGGTGATCGCGTCCACATAGATCGGGCTAGATGGATTCAGGTACGCGTCGGCGTACGCGGCCATCGTCGAGCCGATATCACCGCGTTTCGCGTCCAGCAAGACAAGGGCTCCGGCATCCCGCAACTGTCGGATAGTTGACTCAAGAATGGCCATGCCACGCGAGCCGAATCGCTCGAAGAATGCGGCCTGGGGTTTAAAGACAGCTACCCGTTCGGCCAATGCCTCTACCACCGTTCGGCTGAACCGCTCGACACCATCCACGTCATCACTCAAACCCCACGCGGCCAGCAGCGAAGCATGGGGATCGATGCCAACGCACAGCGGTCCGCGCTTGGCCAGGGCTTGGTGCAGGCGACTGCCGAAGGGTTCCATGACGGTGCTCCGTTCACGACGAAATAACGGCGAAATCAGGACGAATGCTGTGAGAAGGCTGAGTGCGAGGCCTCGGCGGCGGCCCGCATCGCGCCGGTGACCAGCGCGAGATCGGCGTCGGAGGTCACATAGGGCGGCATGGCGTAGATCAGATCCCGGAAGGGGCGCAGCCACACGCCGTGCGCCACCGCCGCAGCGGTCGCGGGCGCCATGGCAACCTCGTGATCCAGCTGGATCACCCCGATGGCCCCGAGCACCCGCACGTCGCGTACGCCGGGCAGGTGCCGCGCCGCGTCGAGACCAGCGCTCAGACCTGCGGAAATGCGGCGCACCTCGGTCTCCCAGTCGGACGACAGCAGCAGGCCGAGAGACGCGTTCGCCACGGCGCAGGCCAGCGGGTTGCCCATGAAGGTCGGCCCGTGCGCCAGCACCGGCACCTCGCCGCGCGAGATCCCCCCGGCGACCTCCGAGGTGCACAACGCCGCGGCCAGCGTCAGGTATCCACCGGTCAGCGCCTTGCCCACGCACATGATGTCGGGGGTCACGCCGGCGTGATCGGCGGCGAACATCCGGCCGGTACGCCCGAAGCCGGTCGCGATCTCGTCGAAGATGAGCAGCACCCCGAACTCGTCGGCCAGCTCCCGCAGCACCCGCAGGTACGCCGGATGGTGCCACCGCATGCCGCCCGCCCCCTGGACCAGGGGCTCGACGATGATCGCGGCGATCTCGTCCGCCTCCGCCTTGAGCGCGGCGCGCAGCTCATCGGCGTACGCCTGCTCGAAGGTGGCCGGGGGCAGGTCGGCGAAGATCTGCCGAGGCAGCACGTCGCCCCAGAGGCTGTGCATGCCACCCTCGGGATCGCACACGCTCATCGGGTGGAACGTGTCGCCGTGGTAGCCGCCGCGCCAGGTCAGCAGGCGGCGTTTGGCCGGGCGGCCCAGCGACCGCCAGTACTGCACCGCCATCTTGATGCCGACCTCGACGCTGACCGAGCCGGAGTCGGCCAGGAACACGTGCTCCAGCCCGGCCGGGGTGATCTCGACGAGGGTCTGCGCCAGGCGTACGGCGGGCTCGTGGGTGAGCCCGCCGAACATCACGTGGCTCATCCGGCCCGCCTGCTCGGCCAGGGCGGCGTCGAGCACCGGATGGCGGTAGCCGTGGATCGCCGACCACCAGCTCGACATCCCGTCGACCAGTTCCCGGCCGTCGTCCAA
The DNA here is from genome assembly GCF_040682475.1 of Hamadaea sp. NPDC051192. Taxonomy (NCBI): domain Bacteria; kingdom Bacillati; phylum Actinomycetota; class Actinomycetes; order Micromonosporales; family Micromonosporaceae; genus Hamadaea; species Hamadaea sp. NPDC051192. The sequence continues at coordinate 28,501 of NZ_JBFBAZ010000029.1, read as the reverse complement.
GGTCAGGCGTACGCCCGACGCCGACCGCACCACCAGCGGCTCCATCCGCCCGGGCATCGGCCCGTACGGGTGCCAGACATGTTCCCGGTCGAGCCGGAGCAGCTCGTCAGCGTCCATGGGCCGCCACAGCGACCGCCCGGACCAACGCCGGGCCGTGGAAGATGAACCCGGTGTAGAGCTGGACGAGGCTGGCGCCGGCGTCGAGGAGCCGGGTCGCGTCGTCGGCCGACATGATCCCGCCGACCCCGATGACGGGCAGCTTGCCGCCGGTCTCGGCGTGCACGAACGAGACGACCTTGCGGGCGCGCTCGGTCAGCGGCTTGCCGGACAGGCCACCCGCCTCCCCCGCGAGCTGGGCGTCGGCCGGGACGAGCCCGTCGCGACCCAGCGTCGTGTTGGTGGCGATCAGCCCGGCGACTCCCCGGTCGGCGCAGACCTGCAAGACCTCGCCGATCGCGCTGTCGGTCAGGTCCGGTGCGATCTTCACCAGCACCGGCGTGCCCTTCGCCTCCTTGACCAGGGCGGCCAGCAGCTCGTTCAGGTGGCCGCGGTCCTGCAGCTCGCGCAGGCCCGGAGTGTTCGGCGACGAGACGTTGACCGCCACATAGTCGGCGTACGGGCGCAGCAGCTGGAGGCTGTAGACGTAGTCGTCGACCGCCTCCTCCAACGGCGTGACCTTCGACTTGCCCAGGCTGATGCCCAACGGGGCGCGCAGCCCCAGCGGGCCGGCCAGCGCGGGCAGGTCGCCCGGCGTACGGGTGCGGATCAGGGTCGCCGGGGTGTCGGGCACGTTCGGCCGCCGGGCCGGCTCGCCGAGCAACGCCGTGAGCCGTCCGGCCAGCGCCATCGCGCCCTCGTTGTTGAACCCCATCCGGTTGACGACGGCCTCGCTGGCCGGCGCCCGGAACAGCCGGGGCTTGTCGTTGCCCGGCTGCGCCTTCGCCGTGACCGTGCCGACCTCGACGAAGCCGAAGCCCAGCGCCGGCCACGCGGGCAGGGCGATCCCGTTCTTGTCCATCCCGGCGGCCAGGCCGACCGGGTTCGGGAAGTCCACCCCGAACACCCGGGTCGGCGCGGCCACCGCGTACCGGCGGCGCAAGGACTCCAGGACCCGGTGCCGCCCGGACATCCCGGCCAGCCGGTGCAGGGTCGCCTCGTGGGCCGCCTCGGCGTCGCCTCCGCCGATCCGGAACAGCGCCGGGCGTACGAAGGACTCGAAGAAGCTCACAGCTCCGCTCCCAGCGACGGCCCCGCTTCGAATGTCACTGCGGCCTCCGGGCGCTCAGGCCCGGGCTCCCCCAGGAGCTCGGGCCTGAGCGCCTTGTGCAGTTCCTGCAGTGGGCGTACCCGTAGATCTCCGGCGATGAGCGCCTCGATGCCCATCACCGCCGCCGCTGCGCCGGGGACCGTCGTGATGCACGGGATGTCGGCCGCGACCGCGGCCGAGCGGATCTCGTAGCCGTCGGAGCGCGCACCGGCCCCCGAGCCCTGCGGGGTGTTGATCACGAGCTTGACCTCGCCGGCGGCGATGAGCGAGAGGGCGTCGCGCTGGTCGCCGGCGTAGTGTTTGCCGACCACCTCGCAGCCGATGCCGTGGCGCCGCAGCACCTCGCCGGTGCCCTCGGTCGCGATGATCTCGAAACCGAGGTCGGCCAGCCGCTTGACCGGGAAGATCATGGCCCGCTTGTCGCGGTTGGCGACGCTCACGAAGATCTTGCCGGTCGTCGGCAGCGACCCGTACGCGGCCGCCTGCGACTTGGCGAACGCCTGCCCGAAGGCGATGTCGATGCCCATGACCTCACCGGTCGACTTCATCTCCGGGCCGAGCAGCGAGTCGACGCCCTTGCCGGCCGGGGTGCGGAACCGCTTGAACGGCAGCACCGCCTCCTTGACCGCGACCGGGGCGTGCTCGGGCAACTGGCCGCCGTCGCCGGTGGCCTCGAGCATGCCCTCGGCCCGCAGCTCGGCGATGCTCGCCCCGAGCATGATCCGGGCCGCCGCCTTGGCCAGCGGGACCGCGGTCGCCTTGGAGACGAACGGCACCGTACGCGACGCGCGCGGGTTGGCCTCCAGCACGTAGAGGGCGTCGTCCTTGAGGGCGTACTGCACGTTGAGCAGCCCCCGTACGCCGACTCCGCGCGCGATCTTCTCGGTGAAGTCGCGGACGACCTTCAGGTGCGCGGCTCCCAATGTGATCGGTGGCAGCGCGCAGGAGGAGTCACCACTGTGGATGCCCGCCTCCTCGATGTGCTCCATGACGCCGCCGATGTAGACCTCGCCGTCGGCGTCGCACAGCGCGTCGACGTCGATCTCGATGGCGTCGTCGAGGAACCGGTCGACCAGCACCGGGTGCTCCGGCGAGATGTCGGTCGCCCGGCCGATGTAGTCGCGCAGCGTGTCGTCGTCGTAGACGATCTCCATGCCGCGCCCGCCGAGCACGTACGACGGTCGCACCAGGACGGGGTAGCCCACCTCGTCGGCGATCTTCTTGGCGTCCTCGTAGGACGTCGCGGTGCCGTGCGCCGGCGCGCGCAGGCCGGCCTTGGCCAGCACCGCGCCGAACGCGCCCCGCTCCTCGGCGAGGTGGATCGACTCCGGGCTGGTGCCGACGATGGGCACCCCGGCGTCCTTGAGCCGCTGGGCCAGGCCGAGCGGGGTCTGCCCGCCCAGCTGGACGATCACGCCCACCACGCCAGGCCCCCCGGCCGCCGTGCCCGAGCTGTGCTCGGCGTGCCAGACCTCCAGGACGTCCTCGAAGGTCAGCGGCTCGAAGTAGAGCCGGTCGGCGGTGTCGTAGTCGGTCGAGACGGTCTCCGGGTTGCAGTTGACCATGACGGTCTCGAACCCGGCCGCCCGCAGCGCCATGACGGCGTGCACGCAGGAGTAGTCGAACTCGATGCCCTGCCCGATCCGGTTCGGTCCGGAGCCCAGGATGAGCACCTTCGGGCGGTCGCTCGGGGCGACCTCCGTCTCCTCGTCATAGCTGGAGTAGTGGTACGGCGTCTTCGCCGCGAACTCGGCCGCGCAGGTGTCCACCGTCTTGTAGACGGGGCGCAGCCCGAGGCGATGCCGCAGCGTGCGTACGCCCTCCTCGCCGGCGAGCTCCGGACGCAGGGCGGCGAGCTGCCGGTCGGACAGCCCGGCGCGCTTGGCCCGGCGCAGCAACGGCTCGTCCAGCACCGCCGCGCTCGTCACCTGCTCGCGTAGCTTGATCAGCGAGGCGATCTGGGTGAGGAACCAGGGGTCCACTCCCCCGCTGGCCTCGTGCACCTGCTCGATGGTCGCGCCCAGGCGCAGCGCCGCTTCGATCGTGTAGAGCCGCCCGTCGTGCGGGATCTTCAGCGCCGCCAGCGCCTCCTCCGCGGTGTCGAACTGATCCACGACAGTCCAGAAGCCGGCCTGCTTGGTCTCCATCGACCGCATTGCCTTGCCGAGCGCCTCGGTGAAGTTGCGGCCCAGGCTCATCGCCTCGCCGACCGACTTCATCGTGGTGGTCAGCTCCGGGTCGGCGCCCGGGAACTTCTCGAAGGCGAACCGGGGGATCTTCACCACGACGTAGTCCAGCGACGGCTCGAAGGCGGCCGGGGTCTGCAGGGTGATGTCGTTGGGGATCTCGTCGAGGGTGTAACCGATGGCGAGCTTCGCCGCGATCTTGGCGATCGGGAAGCCGGTCGCCTTGGACGCCAGCGCCGAGGACCGCGACACCCGCGGGTTCATCTCGATGACGACGATCCGGCCGTTCTCCGGGTCGATCGCGAACTGGATGTTGCAGCCGCCGGTGTCCACGCCGACCTCGCGCAGCACCGCGATGCCGAGATCCCGCATGATCTGGTACTCGCGGTCGGTCAGGGTCATCGCGGGGGCGACGGTCACCGAGTCTCCGGTGTGGACGCCCATCGGATCGAGGTTCTCGATGGAGCAGACGACCACGACGTTGTCGTGCTTGTCGCGCATCAGCTCCAGCTCGTACTCCTTCCAGCCGAGCACGCTCTCCTCGATGAGCACCTCGTGCACCGGCGAGGCGGCCAGCCCGGACCCGGCGATGCGCTCCAGGTCCTCGTCGGTGTGCGCCATGCCGGACCCGAGGCCGCCCATGGTGAAGCTCGGCCGGATGACGACCGGCAGCCCCAGGTCGGCCGCGGTCTCGCGGACCTCGTCCATCGAGTGGCACACCCGCGAACGCGGCACCAGCGCCTCGTCGGCCATGCCGACCCGGGCACCCGCGCGCGCCACGATCTCCTTGAACAGCTGGCGGTCCTCACCGCGCCGGATGGCGTCGATGTTCGCCCCGATCAGCTCGACCTTGTACTTGTCCAGCACGCCGGCCTCGTGCAGGGCCACCGCGGTGTTCAGCGCGGTCTGCCCGCCGAGCGTCGGCAGGATCGCGTCGGGCCGCTCCCGCTCGATCACCTTCGTGACGAAGTCCGGCGTGATCGGCTCGACGTAGGTCGCGTCGGCGAACTCGGGGTCGGTCATGATCGTCGCGGGGTTGGAGTTCACCAGCGAGACGCGGATGCCCTCCGCCCGCAGGACCCGGCAGGCCTGCGTACCGGAGTAGTCGAACTCGCAGGCCTGGCCGATGACGATCGGACCGGAGCCGATGACCAGGATGTGCTTCAGGTCTTCGCGCTTCGGCATCAGTGCGTCCCCTCGATGAGCTGCTTGAACCGGTCGAAGAGGTAGTCGGCGTCGTGTGTGCCGGCTGCCGCTTCGGGGTGGTACTGGACGGTGAAGGCGGGCACGTCCAGCGCCCGCAGCCCCTCGACCACGTTGTCGTTCAGGCAGACATGGGAGACCTCGACCCGGCCGAACTCGGTGTCGACCACCTTGTCCAACGGCGCGTCGACCGCGAAGCCGTGGTTGTGGCTGGTGACCTCCACCTTCCCGGTGGTGCGGTCCATCACCGGCTGGTTGACGCCCCGGTGGCCGTAGCCCAGCTTGTAGGTGCCGAAGCCGAGCGCCCGGCCGAGGATCTGGCTGCCGAAGCAGATCCCGAACAGCGGAATCCGGCGGCGCATCACCTCCTGGGCCAGGGCCACCGGGTGGTCGGCGGTCGCCGGGTCGCCCGGTCCGGGCGAGAAGAAGACCGCGTCCGGCTGCACGGCCAGCAGGTCCTCCAGGGTGGAGGTCGCCGGCAGGATGTGGGTGGTCACCCCGCGCGCGGCCAAGCGCCGCGCCACGTTGCGCTTGATGCCCAGGTCCAGCGCCGCGACGGTGAAGAGCTTCTCGCCTTCGGCGTCCACCGTGTACGCCTGACGCGTGGTCACCTCAGCGGACAGGTCCGCCCCGACCATCTGCGGACTGGCCAGCACCTTCGACAGCAGCGAGGCGGGGTCGAGGTCCACGCTGGACACGCCGACCCGCATGGCGCCGCGGTCGCGCAGGTGCCGGGTCAGCGCCCGGGTGTCGATCCCGGCGATGCCGACGATCCCCTCGGCCTTGAGCCGGTCCTCGAGTTCGCCGGTCGCCCGCCAGTTCGAGGCCTCCCGCGACGGGTCGCGGACCACGTATCCGGCGACCCAGATCCGGTCGGACTCGTCGTCCTCGCCGTTGACGCCGGTGTTGCCGATGTGCGGCGCGGTCTGCACGACGACCTGACGGTGGTACGACGGGTCGGTCAGCGTCTCCTGGTAACCGGTCATCGCCGTGCTGAACACGGCCTCGCCGAACGTCTCCCCGACGGCGCCGAACGCCTCGCCGCGGAAGGTCCGGCCATCTTCCAACACCAAGATGGCTTCACTCATGCTGCTGCCTTCCCGTCGAGGGCCGTGCGCTTACCCCGCAGGAAGGTCGCGACCACCTTGCCGGGCAACTCCATCCCCGCGTACGGGGTGTTGGCGCTGAGGCTGGCGAGCGCGGCCGGATCGACGGTGAACCGGGCCTGCGGATCGATCAGAATGAAGGTCGCCGGGGAACCCGGGACCGGGGTGTGGCCGTGCTCGTCGAGCCCGGCGATGCGGGCCGGCGTACGCGACATGCGGTCGGCGATGCCGTCCCAGCCCAGCGCGTCGCCGACGGTGTGCAGGACGATCGGCAGTGCGGTCTCCAGGCCGAGCATGCCCGGCCGGGCGTACGCCCACTCGCATTCCTTGTCCTGCGCGGCGTGCGGGGCGTGGTCGGTGGCGACGACGTCGATGGTGCCGTCGACGAGCCCGCTCCGCAGCGCCTCGACGTCCTCGGCGGTACGCAGCGGCGGGTTCACCTTGAACACCGGGTCGTAGGGCGCGGTGCCCTCGATCGAACCGCCGACCGCCTCGTCGGTGAGCAGCAGGTGATGCGGCGTGACCTCGGCGGTGACGCGTACGCCCCGGGCCTTGGCCTGGCGGATGACCTCGACGCTGCCGGCCGTGGAGACGTGGCAGACGTGCAGGCGGGCACCCGTGTGCGCGGCGAGCAGCACGTCGCGGGCGATGATCGCCTCCTCGGCGACCGACGGCCAGCCGGTCAGCCCGAGCCGGGCCGAGACGTCGCCCTCGTGCATCTGCGCGCCCTGGGTGAGCCGCGGCTCCTCGGCGTGCTGCGCGATGACGCCGTCGAACGCCTTGACGTATTCCAGTGCCCGGCGCATCAGGCGGGGGTCGTGCACGCACATGCCGTCGTCGGAGAAGATCCGGACGGTGGCGGCGGAGTCGGCCATCGCCCCGAGTTCGGCGAGCTTCTCGCCACCGAGGCCGACGGTGACCGCGCCGATCGGCTGCACGTCGACCAGCCCGGCCTCCCGGCCGAGCCGCCAGACCTGCTCGACGACGCCGGCCGTGTCGGCGACCGGGTTGGTGTTGGCCATCGCGCAGACCGCGGTGTAGCCGCCGAGCGCGGCGGCCCGGGAACCGGTCAGCACGGTCTCGGCGTCCTCCCGGCCGGGCTCGCGCAGGTGCGTGTGCAGGTCGACCAGGCCGGGCAGGGCGATCAGCCCGGTGCCGTCCATGACCTCTTCGGTGCCGTCCGCGCTGTCGACGATCACTCCGTCGCGGACGACCAGGTCGACGGGAGCGCCGCCCAGCACGCTGACGTTGCGGATCAGGTAGCTCACGAACGACCTCCAAGCAACAAGCTGAGTTTCATCGACGCGCTCCAAGGAGCAGACTGAGTCATCGACCTGCTCCAAGGAGCAGGTAGAGACACGCCATCCGGACGGAGACGCCGTTGGCGACCTGTTCGACGATGGTGGAGCGGGGCGAGTCGGCCACCTCGGGAGCGATCTCGACGCCTCGGTTCATCGGGCCGGGGTGCATGACGATCGCATGGTCCGGCATCCGCCGCAGCCGCGCGCTGTCCAGCCCGTAGCGCTTGTAGTACTCCTGCGACGACGGGAAGAAGGCCGCGTTCATCCGCTCCTTCTGGACTCGCAGCATCATCACCACGTCGGCGTGGGGCAGCACCGAGTCGAAGTCGTAGCTGACGCCCAGGCTCGGGGTGAGACTGCCGAACGCGGGCGGCACCAGGGTCGGCGGGCCGACCAGGGTCACCTTCGCGCCCAGCGTGTGCAGCAGCAGCGCGTTCGACCGGGCGACCCGGCTGTGCAGGACGTCGCCGACGATCGCCACGTTGAGGCCCTCGACCTTGCCCATGCGCGACCGCATCGTGTACGTGTCGAGCAGCGCCTGGGTCGGGTGCTCGTGGGTGCCGTCGCCGGCGTTGAGGACGCTGCCGTGCACCCAGTGCGTGAGCCGGTGCGGCGCGCCCGAGGCGGGATGCCGGATGACCACGGCGTCGGCGCCCATGGCCTGCAGCGTCCAGGCGGTGTCCTTGAGCGACTCGCCCTTCTCGACGCTGGAGCCCTTGGCCGAGAAGTTCACGACGTCGGCCGACAGCCGCTTGGCGGCGACTTCGAAGGAGGTCCGGGTCCGGGTGCTGTCCTCATAGAACAGGTTGACCACCGTACGCCCACGCAGCGTCGGCAGCTTCTTGACTTCCCGGCCCGCGACCGTCGCCATCTCGGCGGCGATGTCGTGGATCTGGGTGGCGGTCACGGCGTCCAGGTCGGCCGCCGACAGCAGATGCTTGATCACAGGGCACTCCCTGACTGCGCTCCGGCAGGCTCAGCCGACGCGCCGCTGGTGGCGAGCCGGACCTCGTCCACGCCGTCGACCTCGCTGAGCAGCACCTTGACCTGCTCGGCGAGGGAGGTCGGGATGTTCTTGCCGACGTAGTCGGCCCGAATCGGCAGCTGGCGGTGGCCGCGGTCGACGAGGACGGCCAGCTGCACCGCCGCGGGGCGGCCGAGATCACTGATCGCGTCGAGCGCCGCCCGCACCGTACGCCCGGAGTAGAGCACGTCGTCGACGAGGATCACCTGGCAGCCGTCGATGCCGCCGCTGGGCAGCTCGGTCCGGCCGACCGCCCGGATGGACTGCCGCGCGAGGTCGTCGCGGTAGAGCGTGATGTCGAGCGTGCCGACCGGCAGTTTGACCTGCTCGAAGGCGTTGATGCGCTCGGCGAGCCGATGGGCCAGCGGAACTCCGCGGGTGGCGACTCCGAGGAGGACGACGTCGCTCGCACCCTGAGTCTTCTCGAGAATCTGATGAGCGATTCGATCGAGTACGCGGTGAATGTCCGCTTCTGAGAGTATGACTTTGTAGGCCAACAGGGACCCCCTTCCCCGCCTCACGGGACGGGATTAAAGAGTGTCTGGATATGCCTCTCCGGCTCCCCGCAAGGAGATCGTCAAGGTCTTCGACGACCCTACCAACTCGGCTATGAGCAGCCAATGTGAGGGTCGTCCCGCCGGTTCAGGCAGGCGCGGGGAAGCCGTTCGGCCCATCGGCGTACCAACAAGTGGGCTAGCAGCACTTGACCACAGCGCGTAACCGACGTACCGTCACGCTGCGTAACGATCACTCGTGGATCAGCACTGTGGGAGGGTGTAGATGTCGACGGAATACTCCAGGTCACTGGGTGCCCGGCTGCGCTCGATCCGCACTCAGCAGGGCCTCTCCCTGCAGGGCGTGGAGGAGAAGTCGAACGGCCGCTGGAAGGCCGTGGTGGTCGGCTCCTACGAGCGCGGCGACCGCGCGGTGACCGTCTCGCGCCTGGCCGAGCTGGCCGATTTCTACCGGGTACCCGTGTCCGAGTTGCTTCCGGACGGCGCCGAGGTCAAGCAGAGCGAGGAACGCGCCACCAAGATCGTTCTGGACCTCGAGAAGCTCTACGAGTCCTCGAACGAGGAGCTGGGCTACGTCGCCCGGTACGCCCGCGCCATCCAGCAGCAGCGCGGCGACTACAACGGCCGCATCCTGTCGATCCGCGCGGACGACATGCGGGCGCTCGCCATCATGTACGACAAGTCGCCGTCGGAGTTCACCGACCGGCTGGCCGAGCTGGGAGTGCTCGTGCCCGACCCGCGAGCCTTCTTCGCCGGCAGCTGACCCCGCGTACGCGAAAAGCCGCCCCGAGGGGCGGCTTTTCGCGTACGACGCGATCAGTGGGCGTAGTCGGCGATCCGGCCGAGAATGCCGTTGAGGAAGCGCGGCGAGTCGTCGGTCGACAACTCCTTGGCCAGCTCGACCGCCTCCGTGATCGCCACCGGGTCGTCCACGTCCTCGACGTAGAGCAGCTCGTAGACGGCGATCCGGGCGAGGTTGCGGTCGACCACCGGCATGCGGTCGATCGTCCAGCCCTCGGCGTAGCTCGCGATCAGCTCGTCGATCCGGTCGAGGTGGGCGGACACGCCTTCCACCAGCGACACCGCGTAGGGCAGGTGCTCCGGGCGCGGGAACTCCAGCCGCTCGACGTAGTCCGACAGCGTCTTGGCGATGTTGCGGTCGCGCAGGTCGGCCTCGTAGAGGACGTCCAGAGCCCGCTTGCGCGCCTTGCGGCGAGCGGGCATCTGCGACTTCGGTGCCTCCGCCATTACGAGCGGCCCAGGTAACGCCCGTCGCGGGTGTCGACCTTGATCTTCTCGCCGGTGGTGATGAACAGCGGAACCTGCACGGTGGCGCCGGTCTCGATGGTCGCGGGCTTGGTGCCGCCCGTCGAGCGGTCGCCCTGCAGGCCCGGCTCGGTGTAGGTGACCTCGACCATGACCGAGGTCGGCAGCTCGATGTACAGCGGGGCGCCCTCGTGGGTGGCGACGACCACCTCGGCCTCGGGCAGCAGGTAGTTGGCGTTGGTGCCCACGGTCGTCCCGGAGACGTGGATCTGGTCGTAGGTGTCCAGATCCATGAAGACGAAGTCCTCGCCGTCGGCGTACAGGTACTGCATCGAGCGCTTGTCGACGTTGGCGGTCTCGACCTTGGTGCCGGCGTTGAAGGTCTTGTCGACGACCTTGCCCGAGAGCACGTGCTTGAGGGTCGTCCGCACGAACGCGGGACCCTTACCCGGCTTGACGTGCTGGAACTCGACCACGCTCCACAGCTCGTTGTCGAGGTTGAGCACCAAGCCGTTCTTGAGGTCGTTCGTGCTGGCCACTGGAAAAGCTCCCGGGTATGCGAAATTGATAACGAACAAGCCTGACCAGTTTACCGGCCGGTCATCAGGCCGCTGGAGCCGAGGTGTCGGTGATCACGCGGGACAGGTAGGACAGGGCCAGCCGATAGCCGTCGACGCCGAGCCCGGCGATCACCCCGGTCGCCACCCCGGAGATCACCGAGTGGTGGCGGAACTCCTCCCGCGCGTGGATGTTCGAGATGTGCACCTCGACGAGCGGGGCCTTCAACATCGCGCAGGCGTCCCGGAGGGCGTACGAGTAGTGGCTCCACGCGGCCGAGTTGAGCACCACCGGGATCGCCTCGTCGGCGGCCTCGTACAGCCAGTGGATCATCTCGGTCTCGTCGTCGGTCTGCCGGCACTCGACGTCCAGGCCGAGCCGCTCGCCCTCCACGACGCACATCTTGGCCAGGTCCTCGTAGCTGGTCGCGCCGTAGATCAGGGTCTGCCGGGAGCCGAGCCGGCCCAGGTTCACCCCGTTCAAGACATAAACCTTCGTCACCGTACAAGCTCCTCGTAGGCGGCGCGCAGCAGCGCCTCGTCCTCGATCGGCACGGTCACCGGCTTGGCCACCTCGTCCAGCAGGACGAACCGCAGCGCGGCGCCGCGTGCCTTCTTGTCCACGCGCATCGCGGGCAGCAGCCGCTCCCAGGCGTCCGCGCGATAGGTCACCGGCAGGTCCAGATCGGTCAGGATCTTCCGGGTCCGGTCCACCACGTCCACCCGGCCGGTACGCCGGGACAGCAGCGCGGCGTACACCATCCCGACCGCGACGGCGTGCCCGTGCGGCCAGGTGTAGCCCTCGACGCGTTCGATGGCGTGCCCGAGGGTGTGCCCGTAGTTGAGGATCTCGCGGCGGCCCTGTTCGGTCAGGTCCTCCGCGACCACCTCGGCCTTGACGCGTACCTTCCGCTCGATCAGCTCGCGGAGCACAGGCCCGGCGGGATCGGTCGCGGCCGCCAGGTCGGCCTCGAACAGGTCGAGGATCACCGGGTCGGCGATGAACCCACCCTTGACCACCTCGGCGAGCCCGGCGCGCAACTGGTCACCAGGGAGTGTGTCGAGCGCCGACAGCTCGCACAGCACGCCGGCCGGCGTGTGGAACGCGCCGACGAGGTTCTTGCCGGCGGCGACGTTGATCCCGGTCTTGCCCCCGATCGCGGCGTCGACCATGCCGTTGACGCTGGTCGAGACCGGGATCCAGGCGACACCGCGCAGCCAGCAGGCGGCGACGTAGCCGGCGAGGTCGGTCGCCGCTCCCCCGCCGACGCCCACGATGACGTCGGACCGGGTGAACCCGGCGGCCCCCAGCGCGTCCCAGCACAACTGGGCGGTCGCGAGGGTCTTGCCCGCCTCGGCGTCGGGGATCTCGATCGGCAGTACGCTCAGCCCGCCGTCGATGAGCGCGTGCGCCGCGTGCTGGGCGTAGTGCTCGACCGACCGCGTGAAGATCACCGCCGCCCGGGTGGCCTTGCCGGCCAGCCGGGGCAGTTCGCCGTGCAGGCTCCGCCCGACGAGCACCTCGTAGGGCCGCGGCCCGCCGACGGTGATCGTGGTGGTCATGCCAGCGCCTGGCGCAGCTCGGCGGCGATGTCGGCGGGTTCGCGGCCGTCGGTCTTCACCGTGATGGTGGCGACCTCTTCGTACAGCGGACGCCGTTGGTCCAGCAGATACTTCAGGGTGGCCCGCGGGTTCAGCTCCAGCAGCGGCCGGCCCTGGCCCAGCCCGATGCGGTGCACCGCGTCGGGCAGGTCGACGCTCAGGTAGACGACGGTGTGCTCGGCCAGCAGCGCCCGGGTCGGCTCGGCGAGGATGGCCCCGCCGCCGAGCGAGACGACGCCGGCGTGCTCGGCGAGCGCGACGGCCACAGCGGCCCGTTCCAGCTCCCGGAAGTGCTCCTCGCCGTCGTCGACGAAGATGTCCGAGATCGGCTTGCCGGCGCTCGCCACGATGTCGGCGTCGACGTCCCGGAACGGTACGCCCAGCGCGTCGGCCAGCAGCTCGCCGATGGTGGTCTTGCCGCTGCCGGGCGCGCCGACCAGCACCGCGACCGGCCGGCTCATCGGATCACCAGGTTCTCGAGGTAGCCGTCGAGGTTCCGGCGGATCTCAGCGACCGAGTCCCCGCCGAACTTCTCCAGCGCCGCCTCGGCCAGCACCAGCGCCACCATCGCCTCGGCGACCACGGCCGCGGCCGGCACGGCGCAGACGTCGGACCGCTGGTTGATCGCGGTCGCCGATTCGCCGGTCGTCACGTCGATCGTGTTCAGCGCCCGGTTGAGCGACGAGATCGGCTTCATCGCCGCGCGTACGCGCACGGGCTGGCCGTTGGTGATGCCGCCTTCCAGCCCGCCCGCGTGGTCGGTGTTGCGCAGTACGCCGTCCGGGCTCGGGAAGATCTCGTCGTGCGCGACCGACCCCCGCGACCGGGCCTGCAACCAGGCGTCGCCGATCTCCACACCTTTGATGGCCTGGATCGACATCAGGGCGGCGGACAGCCGCGAGTCGAGCTTGCGATCCCACTGGGTGTGGCTGCCCAGGCCCGGCGGCACCCCGTAGGCCAGCACCTCCACGACGCCGCCCAGCGTGTCGGCGTCCTTCTTCGCCGCGTCGACCTCGGCGACCATCGCCGCGCTCGCCTCCGGGTCGAGGCAGCGCAACGGGTCGGCGTCGACCCGCTCGGCGTCGGCGGGCATCGGGACCAGGCCCGGCTTGGCCGCGACCGAGCCCAGCTCGACGACGTGCGAGACGATCTCGATGCCGAGCCCCTGCTTGAGCAGCGCCTTGGCGACCGCGCCGACGGCCACCCGGGCAGCCGTCTCCCGGGCGCTGGCCCGCTCCAGGATCGGCCGGGCGTCGGTGTGCCCGTACTTCTGCATCCCGGCCAGGTCGGCGTGCCCCGGGCGGGGCCGGGTCAGCGGCGCGTTACGCGCCTGCGCGGCGAGCAGCTCCGAGTCGACCGGATCGGCCGCCATCACCGTCTCCCACTTCGGCCACTCGGAGTTGCCGACGATGATCGAGACGGGGCTGCCGAGCGTCAGCCCGTGCCGGACACCACCGGTCACGGTCACGACGTCCTGCTCGAACGACATGCGGGCGCCCCGGCCATAACCCAGCCGCCGCCGCGCCAAGTCGCGGCCGATCTCGGCGCTCGTGATCTCGATACCGGCGGGCAGGCCGTCCAGCACAGCCGTCAAGGACGGGCCGTGCGACTCCCCTGCGGTCAACCAACGCAACACCTGATCAGTCTGTCACGCCCCGCCGGCGACCTCCGCCACCCCGTGCCCCGCGTCTCACATTGGGGTACGCCCAGCGCCGCATCCGCGGTGCGGTGCCGGGTCAGGTGCGGTCGCGGAGGTAGGCCAAGGCTTCGGCGAGCGTTTCGAAGACCTGGTCGTAGCCCGCGTGGAAGAACTCGGGTTCGGTGATGACCGTGACGCCCCACTGGGATCGGTCGGCCATCCCGTCGAGGACGGCGACCCGGCTGTGGCGATAGATGGTGAGGGCGATCGCGCCGGTCGGATAATCCAATACGTCGACGGCGACGTCGCCGAGGAACTCGATGACGAGCCGGTGCAATCGTTGCAGCTCCGTGGAGTCCAACCGACCTCCTACCCGCGTTGGGTCCCGCACGGGCAGCGGCAACATTAACGCCGGGCGTACCCTCCACGCCATGGCCGACGCGGTGTCCGTTACCCGATCGACGTACGACGTGATCGCCGCGCAGTTCGCCGAGGCGCAGGCGGAGGGTTATCCGGAGTTGACGGCCGACCTGAACTGGCTGGCCAGTCGGATTTCCGCCGGTTCCCGGGTCGCCGACGTCGGCTGCGGGCCCGGGCGCGATCTGGCTCTGCTGCGCGGGATCGGCTTCCGCACGATCGGGCTTGACCTGTCCGCCGAGATGCTCCGAGCCGGCGGGCACGCCGGCGTGGCGCAGGCCGACATGCGTGCGCTGCCGCTCCGGGACGGCTGCCTCGACGGGCTGTGGTGCCAGGCGGCGCTGCTGCACATCCCGCACGACCACGTTCCCGAGGTGCTGGCCGAGTTCGCCCGCGTGGTGCGGCCGGGCGGCGCCGTGCACCTCGTGGTCGCCGAGGGCGACGGCGAAGGCTGGGAACGGCACGGATACGGCGGCGACGGGTTGCGGTGGTTCGCGTACCACCGGCTCGATTCGCTCACCGCGCTGCTGGCCGAGGCCGGGCTGACCGTCCTCGACGCGGCGCACCGGTCGCACTACCGGGCCTGGCTGGGCGTACGCGCGGCCAAACTGGTTTGATCACCGTCGCCGAAGACAGCAGGATGTCGGCGTGACCACCGCCGACGCCGTCCCGCCGAGTTATCGCGCCCTGTTCGCGTACCCGCGCTATCTGGCCTTCTGGCTGGGGCAGGTGACCAGCGTCGTCGGCAGTTCGGTGTCGCTGATCGCGTTGCCCGCGCTGGTCCTGCCGGCCCGGGGCGCCACCGCGTTCGGCCTGGTCATCGCGGCACAGGCGCTGGCCGGTGTGCTCCTGCTGCTGTTCGGCGGGGTGATCGCCGACCGTTATTCCCGCAGCGTCGTCATGGCGATCTCGGACGCCGTCTGCGTGGTCGGCGTCGCCGGATTCCTCGCCTTCGCCGAATCCGGCCCGCTGGCGCTGCTGATGGGGGCGGCCTGCCTGGTCGGCGTCGGTGGGGCGATCTACCAGCCCGCACACCGCGCCGCCATGCCGCAGGTGGTGCCCGAGGCGCTGCTGCAGAAGGCGAACGCGCTCGAATCGGCCACGAAGCGGCTCGGCGCGGCCGGCGGTGCGCTGCTCGGCGGCGTACTGATCGCCACGGTGGGCGCTCGGGGCGCGTTCGTCGTCGACCTCGCCACGTACGCCGTAAGCCTGGTGACGCTGCTCTGGCTGCGGCTGCCCGCCCTGCGTACCGGGGATGTGCCGCCGGGCGTACGAGCTGTGCTCACCGAGGCGCGCGACGGCATCCGGGAGGTACGCCGCCGCCCCTGGGCGCTGGTGATCATGATCCAGGGGACGTTGCAGGTGTTCTTCCTGTTCGCCCCGAACTACGCCCTCGTGCCGATCGTCAGCCAGCAGCGGTGGGGGCCGGAGGCGTACGGGTGGCTGTCGGCGTCCGCCTCGATCGGCATGATGCTGGGCTCGGCCGTCGCCGGAAGGATCCGGACGAAGCGCCCCGGCCTCTGGGCGATGAACGCGCTCGTCCCGTGTGCGATCCTGCCGCTCTGCCTGGCCCTGCCGGTGTCGTTGCCGTTGTGGTGCCTGGTCGAGATGCTGGCCTGGGGCGGCATCGGCGTCTTCTTCGTACTGTGGTTCACCGCGTTGCAGACCGAGTTCCCGGCCGAGGTCCACGGGCGCGTCTTCTCGTTGGAGTCGATCGGCAACTTCGCCCTGCAGCCCATCGCCATCGCGGTCGCCCCGCTGCTCGCCTCCACCATCGGCATGGGCGCCTTCGTGGCCATCGCCGTCTTCGTCATGGTCGCCTCGACGTACGGCGTCTTCCTGGTGCGTGGCGTCACCGAGTTGCGCTCGCCTCGACCTGTCGTGTGACGATCACTACTCTCGGCGTATCAAGAAATGGAAAGAGTGAGGCGCGCGTTGGCCGAGCATGTGACCGTGCGTGTGCGACCTGGCCTGCTCTTGACCGTCCTAGGTGGATTGAGCGCGGTCGGCGCGTTCTCGTTCGACATGTACCTGCCGGCCTTCCCCGCGATCGCCGAGGACCTCAGCGTGACGGCGCCCCAGGTGCAGCTCACGCTGACCGCGGCGCTGGTGGGCATCGGGGTCGGGCAGCTGCTGGGCGGGCCGATCTCGGACCGGTTCGGCCGCCGCGGCCCGGTGCTCGTCGGCACGGTCGTGTTCGCGATCACCTCGGTGCTCATCGCGTTCGCCCCCAGCATTCCGATCCTGGTGGCGTTGCGGCTGCTCCAGGGCATCGGCGGCGGGTTCGGCACGGCGATCTCGCGGGCGGTCGTCCGGGACCTGTACTCGGGCGCCGAGGCCTCCCGCTACCTGTCGCGCATCCTGCTCGTGTTCGGCGTCGCGCCGGTCGTGGCCCCGACGGTGGGCGCGGCGGTCCTGCGCTTCACCACCTGGCGCGGCATCTTCGTGCTGCTGGCGGCCTACGGCGTGCTCCTGGGTGTGGCGATCCTGCGGTTCCTGCCGGAGACACTGCCGGCCTCGGCCCGGCGCACCGGCGGCCTGACAACGGTTCTGCGCGGCTTCGGCCGGCTCGCCGGCGACCGGCGCTACCTGGGATACTCATTGGCCGGTGGGCTCAGCTTCGCGGGGCTGTTCGCCTACCTGTCCGGCAGCTCGTTCGTCCTGCAAGACGTCTTCGGAGTGTCGCCGCAGGTCTACGGCCTGATCTTCGGCCTCAACGCGATCGCCCTGGTCACTGCCGGACAGCTCTCGGCCCGGATCGTCGGCCGCCGTACGCCCCGCGCCCTGCTCTTCACCGCGCTGGTCATCGGACTCGGCGCGACCGCCGTGCTGCTGGCCGGCGCGGAGACCGGCAGCCTGCCCCTGGTGATGGCCACGCTGTTCCTGTTCATCGGCAGCCTCGGCGTCGTCTTCCCCAACAGCACCGCGCTCGCCCTCGACCAGCATCCCGAGATGGCCGGCACGGCCGCCGCCTTCATGGGCGCGACCCAATCAGCCATCAGCGCCATCGCCGGGCCGCTGGTCGCGGCGCTGGGCGCGGCCAGCGGAGTGCCCATGGCCGCCGTGATGCTCGGCTTCGCCTTCGCCTCGCTCGTCGTCGTCTCGCTGCTGACCCGGGACGAGCTTCGCCCCGTCACCGCCTGACCCCGCCCGGGGTTATCCGCGTGATCATGAACTATCGGTCGCGATCGACCGGCGTGTCGTGTCCATAGCACCCTGCTCGGTCCCCCAACCCCCTGATCAAACAGGCCTAGGACCGACGTCGGGCGGAATCGATCAGGAATGAAGAAGCACGGCCCACCCCCAGCACGTAGCGTGAGGTCAGAGGGGAAATCCGTGAGCTAGGAGTGACTATGACTGACGTGTCCAACGAGGGCATTAAGACCGTTCTGCACCCGGTGTCCGATCTCGCGGCCGCCAAGGCGGTCTACACCGCACTGCTCGGCATCGAGCCGCAGGCCGACTCGGAGTACTACGTCGGCTACGACCTCGCCGGCCAGCACATCGGACTCGTGCCGAAGGGCGGGCCGCAGTCCATGGCGTCGCCGGTGGCGTACTGGCATGTCTCGGACATCGCCGCCAAGCTGGCCGAGGTGACCGCCGCGGGCGGGAAGGTAAAGGACGAGCCGCGCGAGGTCGGTCCAGGACGCACGGTGGCCACGTTCACCGACGCCGACGGCAATGTGCTGGGCCTCCTCGAGGACAAGTAACCCGTAGTAGTCAGCCGGGTCCGCCGAATGTCGGCGGGCCCGGCTACTTTGGGACCGGCCGAATCAGACACGAGGGACGGAGTGACGATGCACGCTGCCGACAGCCATGACTTGATCCGTGTGCATGGGGCACGCGAGAACAATCTCAAGGACGTCAGCATCGAGATCCCCAAACGCCGGTTGACCGTGTTCACGGGCGTGTCCGGCTCGGGCAAGAGTTCGCTGGTCTTCGACACGATCGCCGCCGAGTCGCAGCGGATGATCAACGAGACCTACAGCGCCTTCGTCCAGGGCTTCATGCCGACGCTGTCCCGGCCGGAGGTCGACGTCCTCGACGGGCTGACCACGGCCATCATCGTCGACCAGGAGCGGATGGGCGCCAACGTCCGCTCGACGGTCGGCACCGCGACCGACGCCAACGCGATGCTGCGCATCCTGTTCAGCCGGCTCGGCGTACCGCACATCGGCTCGCCGAACGCGTACTCGTTCAACGTCCCCTCGGTCAGCGGCACCGGTGCGATCACCGTCGAGCGCGGCGAGGGCAAGACCGAGACGTTCTCCCGGACCAGCACCGGCGGCATGTGCCCACGGTGTGAGGGCATGGGCTCGGTCAGCGACTTCGACCTGACGGCGCTCTACGACGAGGAGAAGTCGCTCAACGAGGGCGCGCTGACCATCCCCGGCTACAGCATGGATGGGTGGTACGGGCGGATCTACCGTGGTTCCGGCTTCTTCGACCCGGACAAGCCGATCAAGAAGTTCACCAAGAAGGAGCTGCACGACCTGCTCCACAAGGAGCCGACGAAGATCAAGGTCGACGGCATCAACCTCACCTACGAGGGCCTGATCCCGAAGATCCAGAAGTCGTTCCTCTCCAAGGACGTCGACGCCCTGCAGCCGCACATCCGAGCCTTCGTCGAGCGGGCCGTCACCTTCACGACCTGCCCGGAGTGCGAGGGGACCCGCCTGGCCGCTCCGGCCCGGTCGTCGAAGGTCGCGGGCATCAACATCGCCGAAGCCTGCGCGATGCAGATCAGCGACCTCTCCGATTGGGTACGCGGTCTAGACGAGCCCTCGGTCGCTCCCCTGCTGACGGCGTTGCAGCAGACGCTGGACTCGTTCGTGGAGATCGGGCTCGGCTATCTCTCCCTGGATCGGCCGTCCGGCACGCTGTCGGGCGGCGAGGCGCAGCGGACGAAGATGATCCGGCACCTCGGTTCGTCGCTCACCGACGTCACCTACGTCTTCGACGAGCCCACCATCGGCCTGCACCCGCACGACATCCAGCGAATGAACGGCCTCCTCCAGCGGTTGCGAGACAAGGGCAACACGGTCCTGGTCGTGGAGCACAAGCCGGAGGCGATCGCGATCGCCGATCACGTCGTCGACCTCGGTCCCGGCGCGGGCTCGGCCGGTGGCGAGGTGATGTTCGAGGGCACGGTCGAAGGTCTGCGTAGCAGCGGGACGCTGACCGGCCGGCACCTCGACGACCGGGCCGCACTGAAGGCCAAGGTACGCAAACCGTCCGGCAAGCTGGAGATCCGCGGCGCCGGTACGCACAACCTCCGGGACGTGGACGTCGACATCCCGTTGGGCGTACTCGTCGTGGTGACCGGCGTGGCGGGTTCGGGGAAGAGTTCCCTGATCCACGGTTCGGTGTCCAAACTCGATGGTGTGGTGAGCGTCGATCAGACCGGCATCCGGGGCTCGCGGCGCAGCAATCCCGCGACCTACACCGGCCTGCTCGACCCGATCCGCAAGGCGTTCGCCAAAGCCAACGGCGTGAAGCCCGCCCTGTTCAGCGCCAACTCCGAAGGCGCCTGCCCGGCCTGCAACGGCGCCGGGGTCATCTACACCGACCTCGGCATCATGGCTCAGGTCTCGACGGTCTGCGAGGAGTGCGAAGGCAAGCGGTTCCAGGCCTCGGTCCTCGAATACCGACTCGGCGGGCGCGACATCAGCGAGGTGCTGGCGATGCCGGTGACCGAGGCCGAGGAGTTCTTCGGCTCCGGCGACGCGCGTACGCCGGCGGCGCACGCGATCCTCGACCGGCTCGCCGACGTCGGACTCGGCTACCTCAGCCTGGGCCAGCCGCTGACCACCCTGTCCGGCGGCGAACGGCAGCGCCTCAAGCTCGCCGTGCACATGGCCGAGAAGGGCGGCGTCTACGTGCTCGACGAGCCGACCAACGGGTTGCACCTCGCCGACGTGGAGCACCTGCTCGGGCTGCTCGACCGGCTGGTGGACTCCGGCAAGTCGGTGATCGTCATCGAGCACCACCAGGCCGTGATGGCCCACGCCGACTGGATCATCGACCTCGGCCCGGGAGCGGGTCACGACGGCGGCCAGGTCGTCTTCGAAGGCACTCCCGCCGACCTCGTCAAGAAGCCCGCGACCCTGACCGGCGAGCACCTCGCCCACTACATCGGCGGCTAAGCCGCCAACGGCGTCCGCCGCCGGCTGCGGACGGCACTGGATCACGGATCTCGGTCGAATCTTGGGGAAAGATTCGACCCGGATCCCTGATCCAGCGCGAAAGCGAAGCGCGAAGCGGCCAGCGCGAAGCGGCCAGCGCGAAAGCGGCCAGCGCGAAAGCGGCCAGCCTAGGCGGCGCTGAAGAGGGCGGTACGCATGGCCTCGACCGGTGCGCTGACCCCGGTGAACATCTCGAACTGATGCACCGCCTGGGCCAGCAGCAGGTCGAGGCCGGACACGATCCGGCAGCCCGCCGCCGCGGCCGATCCCGCCAACGGGGTCGGCCAGGGCTTGTAGACCGCGTCGAACACGACCGTCTCCGGCCGCCACGGCACGACCAGGTCGTCGGCGACTCCGAACGGCAGCGTCGAGACCACGACGTCAGCCTCGGCGACCTGGGCCGGCGACGGCCAGGGTGCGTACGCGATGTCGGGCAGGCCGAGCAGTTCGGCGACCGGCCGAAGCTCGTCGACCGCCGCCGCGCGCCGGGCGTGCACCTCGATCACGGCCGCCTTCAACTCCCCTGCCGCGGCCAGCGCCGCCCGCGCGGTGCCGCCGGCCCCGAGGATCGCCACCCGCTGCGCGCTCGTGACACCGGCCCAGCCCAACGCGTCCACCATCCCGGGCGCGTCGGTGTTCTCGGCACGCCAGCCGCCGGACGGTAGGCGTACCAGGGTGTTGCAGGCGCCGAGCGCGGCGGCGGTCGGGGCGACCTCGTCGGCCACGGTCAGTCCGGCCTCCTTGAGCGGCATGGTCAGCGACAGGCCGGCCCACTCCGGCCCCAGCCCCGCGATCAGCCCCGGCAGGCGGTCGATCGAGCATTCGATCCGCTCGTACGCCCACCCGCCGAGCCCGGCGGCGGCGTACCCGGCGTTGTGGATCACCGGGGACAGCGAGTGCTCGATCGGCTGACCGAGCACAGCGGCCCTGTGCTGGGCTGACATGCGGCGCCCCCTACGAAACCGTTGATTTCCGTATTCTCATTCATCACTGGTTCCGATCCCCGGGCCGGTAACCACGGGAGGAACGACATGGGGAATCGTACAAAACGCGTCCTGCTGGCCGTCACCTCGGCGGTGGCCATCGCCGCCAGCCTGACGATCGCGGCACCCGCGCAGGCCAACACCTCGGAAGGCTTCATCGCCGGGGCCGGTGCCATCAAGAACGACTTCGGTGACGAAGGGGTGCTGTCGTCCAGCTCGCATCGCTTCAGCGGGGCGACGCTGCTGTGGCAGTGGATCCTCTGGGCCGACGGCACCAAGGAGAGCGACGGGACCACTTTCGATGTGGCCGACGTCGACTGCGACTTCGGCCCGAACACGACTGCCACGACTCGGAATTGGCAACGCGACCACGGTGTAGGCGTCGACGGAGTCGTCGGGACCGAGACGTTCGGCCGCGCGGACGACCAGCTCGAAGCCCCGCTCGGCGACTCGGTGGGCAACGCCCAGTACCACGGCAAAGTCCACGTCCTGTATCTCATGCGGGACTTCGACTCGTCGACCTACCACAACGGCTACGTCATCCTGAACCAGACGGGCGGCCAAGGCTCTTGGCGGGCGTACTACAACTCGGCGCCTGACTACTGCTGAGTTCGCCGCGAATCCGCCTGAACACGAATGAGCCCGGCCGCGTCGCGGCCGGGCTCATTCGTCGAGAGTGATCAGCAGAGGTCGCCGTACAGGACGCCGTTCTTACAGGCCGTTCTGATGAGAGCGTCGAACTCCGCCTGGCTGTGCGCGTACCCCATCGTGCCCTTCTTGTCGATGGACATGAAGTAGGTCCAGTTACCGGCCGCCGGAGCCATCGCACCCTGGAGAGCCGCCTTGCCCGGGTTGGAGATCGGCCCGGCCGGCATGCCCTTCGCCGGTGGCGTGCTCGCGTTCACGTGCGTCCGATAGGGGCTCTTCGTGTCCATCTGCTCGGCCGTCGTGATGTCGTTGGAGTCCTTCGCCTTCTTGCCCGAAATCCGCAGCCAGTAGTTGACCGCGCTGTCGACCTGGAGGCAGTTGCACGGGAAGTCCTTGTACGCCCGGTTGTAGAGCACACGGGCGACCTTGGGGAGATCCTTGTCGAACATGATCTCCTTCTGCCCGATGGAGGCGGCGATGAGCGCCTCGTAAGGGGAGACCCCACCCAGGTTCTTCTGGACGTTCTCGGCGAAGCCCATCTCTCCGGTGACCGTCAGGAAGTGGTTCACCATCAGCTTAAGCGCCGACTCGGCCGTCGCGTTCGGCGGGAACGCGTACGTCTCCGGGAACAGGAAGCCCTCGATGGCGCCGACGCCGGTGGCGACCTTCTTGCCGTCCTTGCGGACGAACCACCAGTCCGGAATGCCCAGCGCCTTCGGGTTCGCGGCCGCCTTCTTGAAGTCCTCGACGGGGATCTTCAGTTCCTTGGACAGCACCGCGTAGATGTCGATGCTGATCATGCCCTCGGCGATGGTCACCTGATGGACGTTGCGGTTCTTGGGATCCAGCATCGCGGCGACGGCGGCCTTGCCGCTCATCTGCTTGTGCATGTTGTAGAACCCGGCCTGGATGTTCTTGGCCTTCGGGTCCTCCTCGGCGGCCGAGACGAACGCCTTGTAGCTCTTCACCACGTCCGCCGTCACCAGCGTGTTGGCGATGTCGCCGAGCAGCTGGCCGTCCTTGACCTCGATCACCACTGTCTCGGTGGTGCCCGCGCCGTCGTAGTCCGGCGTGAGGAAGTAGCCCGCGACCTTGTCGTACGCCAGGTAGGCGCCGCCGCCGAGCGCGCCCAGCAGGAGCAGCGTCATGAAGAGGGCGAGGAAGCTGCGGCCGCGCCGCTTCTTCTTCGTCTTGCGCGGACGGCGTTTGCCGCCGTCGTCATCGTCGCGATAGTCGCCGCCACCGGGCAGGAGGCCGGGGCCGTCCCCGTCGTAACCCTCTTCGAGGAAGCCGCCGCGCCGGGAACCGGTGTCGTACCGGTCGTCGAGCTTGCGGTACGCCCGGGAACCGGTGTCGTAGCGGGGGTCGGGCTCGTAGCGGGGTTCGCTGGCGTAACGGGGGTCGCTGTCGTACCGGGGGTCGTAGCCGGACTGCGAACCGGTGTCGTAACGGGGGTCCTGCGCGTAGCGCGGGTCGTAACCACGCTGCGTTCCCGTGTCCTGACGGGGGTCCGGCGCGTATCGCGGATCCGGCGCGTAGCGCGGATCCTGGTCGTAGCGGGGGTCGTAGCCGCGCTGCGTTCCCGTGTCGTACCGGGGATCGCTGTCGTAGCGGGGGTCACTGTCGTACCGGGGCTCATAACCACCACGCGCTTGTGCGCCGGAACCAGCCCAACCACCCTGCTGCTGCCACTGGTCTTGACTCGCGTCCTGCCGGCGGTGCTCGGCGCCGCTGTCCCAGCGCTCGGTCCGTCGGCGCCGGCCACGACCGCGATCATGATCCTCGAAATCGAGGTTCAGGTCGTCGATCATCCTTGCCTCCGTCGACTCTCCAGGTAGTGCTGCAGGATCTCTACGGCGGCCGCCTGATCCACGACGGCTCGCTGGCGTTTTCCCTTCACGCCTCGATCGGAGAGCCTACGGGCTGCCGTAACGGTTGACATCCTCTCGTCCGCCATGACAATTGGGACAGGAGCGATGGCTTCAGCAAGAACCCGGACATATTCGCGAACCTTTTTCGCGGCCGGACCCTCCATTCCCGCAAGATTGACTGGTAAACCCACGACAACCTCTACGCTGTCATGTTCAGTCACGAGGCGCGCGATCTCCGCGATATCAGCTGGTACGCCCACAGTGGCGGACCGGATCCCGGCCAAGTCGAGGACCGAGACGTCGACCGAGGAATCCCGGGCGAGGGTGATGAGGGGGGTGGCGAGAATGCCGTCGGGGTCGCACTTGGCGACCCCGACGCGTACCGAACCCACGTCGATGCCGAGGCGTACGCCCCGGACCCACGGAGAAGTCACGCGGCCTGCCGTACCGCGTTCTCGACGGCGGCCAGCAGCTTCGGCGCATCCTCAGCGGGCAGGCCACCGCCTTGGGCGAGGTCGGCGTTGCCGCCGCCCCGGCCCGACAGCGCACCCTTGACCAGCGCCGACGCGTCCAAGCCCCGGGCTCGGGCGGCTCCGTTGACCGCGACGATCAGCGACGCCTTGCCGTTGGCGCGGGCCGCCACGGCGACCACGCCGGGACGATCGGCCGCGATCTTGCCGCGGACCTCCTGGGCCAGGGTGCGTACGTCGTTGGCGCCGGCGCCCTCAGGGGCCTCGGTGCCGACGAACGCGATCCCGCCGAGATCGGTCGCCGCGCCCGCCAGGGACGCCGCCCCGGCCAGCACCATCTGCGCCCGCATCTTCTCCAGTTCGCGCTCGGCGTCGCGCAGCTGCGCCACCGTCTGCTCGACCCGGTCGGCGACCTGGTCGTTCGGCACCCGGTACAGCTCGGCCAGCCGCGACACCAGCAGGTGCTCCTTGGCCAGGTAGCTGAACGCGTCCAGGCCGACCAGCGCCTCCACCCGGCGTACGCCGGAGCCGATGGACGACTCGGAGAGGATCTTCACCAGGCCCAGCTGGCCGGAGCGCTCGGTGTGCGTACCGCCGCACAGCTCCCGCGCGTACTCGCCGACCTCGACGACCCGCACGACGTCGCCGTACTTCTCGCCGAACAGCGCCATCGCGCCCATCGCCCGCGCCTCGGCCTGCGAGGTCAGGAACGCCCGGACCTCCAGGTCTTCCAGCAGGACCTCGTTGATCTTCTGCTCGACGTCGACCAGCACGCTGCCCGGGACGGCGCCCGGCGTGTTGAAGTCGAACCGCAGCCGGCCCGGCGCGTTGAGCGACCCGGCCTGGGTCGCCGCCTCGCCGAGGAAGTTGCGCATCGTCTGATGCACCAGGTGGGTCGCCGTGTGCGCCCGGGAGATCGCCTTGCGGCGGGTGATGTCGATCTCGGCGAACCCGGCCTCGCCCGCCCGGACCTCGCCGGACAGCACCTTGACCTTGTGGACGATCAGGCCCGGGATCGGCTTCTGCACGTCCATCACCTGGACCCGGCCGGAGCCGACCGTGATGAAGCCGGTGTCGGCCTGCTGGCCGCCGCCCTCGGCGTAGAACGGCGTCGTGTCGAGCACCAGCTCGATCAGGTCGCCCTCGCCGGCCACCGTCAGCGCCTCGCCGGCCGGCGTCAGCAGACTGCGTACGCGCGACTCGCGGGCGATCTCGGCGTATCCGGTGAACTGAACCTCGCCACCGGCCTCCAGCGAACCCCGGTACGCCGACAGGTCGGCATGGCCGGTCTTGCGGGCGTGGGCGTCGGCCTTGGCCCGCTTACGCTGCTCGGCCATCAGCGCCCGGAAGCCGTCGGTGTCCACCGACAGACCCTGCTCGGCCGCGATCTCCAGGGTCAGGTCGATCGGGAAGCCGTAGGTGTCGTGCAACTGGAACGCCTTGTCCCCGGCCAGGGTCGCGCCGCTGGCCTGCTTCGTCTCCGCGATCGCGGTGTCGAGGATCGTCGTGCCGGCCCGCAAGGTCGACAGGAACGCGTCCTCCTCCGCGTACGCGTACTGCGAGATGCGCTCGAAGTCGGTGGCCAGCTCGGGGTAGGACGGGGCCATGCAGTCCCGCGCCACCGGCAGCAGCTGCGGCAGGGCCTGCTCCTGCCAACCCAGCAGGCGCATCGCCCGGATGGACCGCCGCATGATCCGGCGCAGCACGTAGCCACGGCCCTCGTTGGACGGCGTGACCCCGTCGCCGATCAGCATCAGCGCGGTGCGGACGTGGTCGGCGATGACGCGCAGCCGGACGTCGTCGGGGTGCGACTCACTGGCCGTGTGCGTATGCGTGACGTTGTACCGCTTGCCGGTCATCTCGCACGCCTTGTCGATCAGCGGGCGGACCTCGTCGATCTCGTAGAGGTTGTCGACGCCCTGCATGATCGAGGCCATCCGCTCCAGGCCCATACCGGTGTCGATGTTCTTCGCCGGCAGCTCGCCCAGGATCGGGTAGTTCTCCTTGTCGGTGCCCGGACCGCGCTCGAACTGCATGAAGACGTTGTTCCAGATCTCCATGTAGCGGTCCTCGTCGACGGCGGGACCGCCCTCCTGCCCGTACGCCGGGCCGCGGTCGACGTAGATCTCCGAGCAGGGACCGCACGGGCCGGGGATGCCCATCGACCAGAAGTTGTCGGCCTTGCCCCGGCGGACGATCCGCTCAGCCGGCAGCCCGACGTTGCGCCAGTATTCGATGGACTCGTCGTCGTCGAGGTAGACCGTCGCCCAGATCTTCTCCGGGTCGATGCCGAACCCGCCGGCCTCGATCGGGTTGGTGATCAGCTCCCACGACAGCTTGATCGCCTCGGCCTTGAAGTAGTCCCCGAACGAGAAGTTCCCGTTCATCTGGAAGAACGTGCCGTGCCGGCTGGTCTTGCCGACCTCGTCGATGTCCGGCGTCCGGATGCACTTCTGGACGCTGACGGCACGCTTGAACGGCGCGGGCTGCTGGCCGAGGAAGTACGGGACGAACTGCACCATGCCGGCGTTGATGAACAACAGGTTCGGGTCGTCGATGGCGGGCAACGGGGCGCTGGGCACCACCGTGTGACCGTTCGCCTCGAAGTGGGCCAGGAACCGGCGCTTGACCTCGGCGGTTCTCATCGGCTTGTGTCACCTTCCTGCTGTTCTCTGAAATACTGGCTCGAGTAGAACTTCTCCCCGACGCCACGGGCCC
Source organism: Hamadaea sp. NPDC051192 (assembly GCF_040682475.1). NCBI lineage: Bacteria > Bacillati > Actinomycetota > Actinomycetes > Micromonosporales > Micromonosporaceae > Hamadaea > Hamadaea sp. NPDC051192. The sequence goes on along the minus strand of NZ_JBFBAZ010000029.1, from coordinate 1,543 downwards.
AGGGCAGGGCCGTGGTGTCGTCGAGCGCCACGCCGTCGGCGAACGCCCGATGTATCTCATCCTCCCGCTCGGCCATGCCGTCGCGGACGTCCTCCACGAATTCGCGCATCGTCTCGCCGATCCCGCCGATCGAGGAGGACACGCTCTCGGCGATGCCACCGGGCGTCAGCCGCTGCATGCGCTTGCTCACCGCGCGTACGACCAAGGCCCCGATGGCCAGCCCCGCGCCCAGCCAGAGCAGCCGCTTCACCACTACCGCCCCCTCGCGGCCTTGCGCTGCGCCTTGAGCGTCGCGCGGACCGCTTTCTCGTCGTCAGCCTGGCGGCGCGCGGAGTTGGCGCGGCGCAGGCCGTAGCTGAACGCCGCCGCCTTGACCAGCGGGCTCGACGCGGCCGCCGAGACGACGCCGACCAGGTTGGCCACGTTGGCGGTGGCGGCCTGGGCGTGCTGCGTCATGGTGTCGACCCGCGCGAGCTGCACGTTCACCCCGTCCAGGGTGACCTGCACCTGGCCGAGCGCGGTGTTCACGTTGTCCACCGTGCCGTGCACCTCGTCGAGCAGCGGGCCGGTGCGCACCTGAACGTCTTTCAAGGTCTGCGTCGCGGCGTCGATGGTGTGCCGCAGCCGCAGCACGGGCACGACCAATGCGAGCATCAGCACCGCGAACGCCCCCGCGGCGACCAACGCCGCGATCTCCCAACCACGCATGGCGCGGCCTCCCTCGACTCAGCCCGACGTGCAGACCTTACCTTTTCGGCCGCGTTGCGCCCCTTGCGCCCCGCTGATCTCCGGCGGCTAGCCGCCGGGAGACGTGGTCGCGTCGGTGCCGGTCCGGTTGAGCCGGTCGTCCGCGATGGCGTTATAGACCTTGAACGACACCAGCGAACCGTTGCAGTCCTGCGTCCCGGGTGAGGCGGCCGTCGATCCCGACGGGCCGACCGTCGGCCGGTTGCGCAGCAACTCGTCGGGACACGGCTTGTTCCTTACCCAAAGGTCGAGTGTGTACTCGTCCTTGCGCCAGCAGGTGTAGTGGCCCTCCACTGTGACCCCGGCCGCCTGCATCGGACAGTCCGGCACCCTCCAGCGCTGCCATCCGGCGTCCTGCAAGGCCTTGACGTAGGCGGTGTTGGTCTCGTCCGGCGACTTCTGCGAGGCGACGTCCCGTTCGCGGTACCGGCATTCGATGACGCACCACCGGCTCCCGTCGACCTCGTCGGCGTGGCTGGTCGCGGCCCAGGCCGGGACCTGGAGCGCGTCGAGCGAGGTGAACACCGGATCCCGGGTCGCCGCCTGCACCAGCAGGTACAGCGGCAGCGCGCCGAGCACGGTGACGACGACCGCCATGAGCGTGAGCATCCGCAGGCGCTGCCGCTCGCGCATCCGCTTGCGCAGCTCCGAGCGGGCGTCCTTGAACGCGCCGACACCGGCCTGCAGGCCGCGCCGTGTCGACCACACGCTGACCCTGCGCATCGTCGGCAAGAACGCGGCGAGCGGCGGCTACTTCGCCGGCGTCGACCAGATCGTGATCACCTCCAGCGGCATC
>NZ_JBFBAZ010000028.1:0-79799 GCF_040682475.1 Hamadaea sp. NPDC051192 | reverse complement strand
ACAGGTAGCAGAAAAGCCATCTCCATCGATAGGAAATGGCTTCTGAACTGGGTGGAGACGAGGGGATTCGAACCCCTGACCCCCTCGATGCGAACGAGGTGCGCTACCGGGCTGCGCCACGTCCCCCGGTTTGATCCGAATCCTCGGACCGGCGATAAGGCTAGCAGGTCTACCCTGCCGAGCGCGAATCACCCCCGCCGACCGCCGGTCCGGCGTGGTACGGCTTTCCGCGTACCCGTGGGCGTGGCTGGATGGCCGGGCCTCGCGTCGCGGGACGGTAGGAGATGACCGGACCGCCGACAGCGCGGGGCAGGTCTTGCTGGCCTGCTTGCGCGGCTTCGAGGGCCGCGCGCTGACGGATGAGTTCTTCCTGGAGGAGGCGCGCGGCCTCGCGCCGGGCGGCGGCGCGGCGGCGCTGGGCGCGACGGACCTCGGCCTGCTGGTCGGCGAGCCAGCGGGCTTCGGCTTCCTCGGCGCGGCGGCGGCGCTGGGTCTGGAGCGCGCGGCTGCGGAGGTGCCCGACGTACGCGACCATCAGCGTGACGCTGGCAGCGACGCCGATCCAGAAGCCGGGGCCGACGGCGAAGACGCCGACGAGTTCGACGGCGTTGAAGAGGGTGAGCGCAGCCAGGACCCGGCGGCGGCGGTAGACGGCGGGCTTGAGGCGGCTGCGACCGCCGGTCGCGTCACGCAGTGTGTACGGGACGGCCGAGCGCGGTACCACGGTCAGGGTCGGGCGACGGGACGACGCCCGGGGGCCGGAGCGGGCCGGGGCCGACACCGGGATGCCGCTGACCACGGGGACGGCGGACACCGGGAGATAGTCGATCGGGACCGACGGGATGAAGGTCCGCGGCGGGTTGACCGGGCGGCGTCCTGGCACAGTGCGCTGGCGCCGGTTCCTCGACAGGACCCGCGCCGTCGACAGCGCCCGCTCCGCCACCAGCCGCTCGGTGGCGTCGTACCGGCGCACGAGCGCCGGCGCCAGGGCGAGCAGCCCGGCCGCGGTGAGGACGGCGAGGAGCACCGAGGTCGGCACCCTCACCCCTCCCGTCACTCTCGGTTCGAGGCCTGGCGGCGGCCCCGCGATCAGATAGATCGTTTACCGAGGGTAAGCGCGAGATGCCGGTGTGGGCGGCAGGCTCGCCGACACGCGCGAGATCACCCCGACGCGCGGCACGTCGATCAAGGGCCCAAGGGATTGATCATGATGGTACGCACACGACGCGCCGGTCGATCATGGCGTTAAGTCCATGATCAACGCGACAGCACGGGTTACTGGGGTGGGGTGGAGCGGAGGCGGTGCCACCGTCGCAGCAGGCCCCCGTCGCCCACGATGTCTTCGACGGTCACGGCGTACCCGATGTGGTCGCGCCAAGCGCCGTCGATGAACATGTAATGCGGGTGGTACGCCTCTTCGCGGATCTCCAGCTTCTCGACGACCCGGCGGCTGGCCTTGTTCTCCGGCCGGATGTTGATCTCCACTCGGTGCAGCCCGGCGGCGTTGAAGGCGTGGTCGACGACGAGGGCCAGCGCGGTCGGCATGATGCCCTGCCCGGCGGCCCGGGAGTCGATCCAATAGCCGCAGTACGCCGACGCGAACGCCCGTCGCACGATGTTGCCGAGGTTGATGTGGCCGACGAACCGCTCGGGTCCGCCTTCGGGCGGGCGCAGGCAGATGGCGAAGGGCATCGCCTCGCCTTCCTTGGCCGCCGCGCGCAGCCCCTTGTAGACCTGCTTGAACGCCGCCGTCGAGTTCATCTGCGCCCACGGCCCGATCGGCGTGGCCTCCCAGGGTGCCAGCCAGCGCTGGTTGAGCTGGCGTACCTCGGACCAGGCCTGCGCGTCGGAACGCAGGTAGGGGCGCAGCAACACCGGCCCGTCGCTGAGCACGGCCGGGTACCCGAAGGCTCTGTTCATCGTCGCCTGTCCAGCAGCAGCACATCCACGGTGGACCCGGCGGGGGCGGTCGTCACCCGCTCGCCGAGGACCAGCAGGCCGTTCGCCTCGGCCAACCCCGCCAGCGTACGCGTTCCGCCCGCCAAAGGCTGCACTGTGTATCCGCCTCCTCGACGCTCCGCGACGAGCGCAGGCCGGAACTCCCGGAGCCCGGTCGGGGAGGTCACGGTCTCGAGGAGGTGCGCGCGCACGGACGGGCGGAACACCGGTTCAGCCCCGGCGAGCAGCTGGATCGCCGGGCGGGCGAGGACTTCGAAGCCGATCAGCGCCGATCCGGGATCGCCCGGGAGGCAGATGATCGGGACCTCCTCGGCCGACCCGTAGGTGCCGAAGCCGAGGACCGAACTGGGATAGAGGGAGACCTCCGTGAAGGTGACGCTGCCGGCGCGGCCGCCGTCCCGGCGGGACAGGATGCGCCGGACCATGTCGCCCGGTCCGGTCCCGGTGCCGCCGGTGGTGATGATGAGGTCCGCCCGCAGGGTCTGGTCCTCCAGGAGGCCGCGCAGCCCTTCCGGGTCGTCGTCGCAGATCCCCACCCGGTACGCGTGCGCGCCCGCCTCGGCGGCGGCTGCGGTCAGGGCGTGCGAGTTGACGTCGACGACCTGACCGGGCTGGCTGACCCGGCCTGCTTCGACGAGTTCGTCGCCGGTCGCCACGATGACGACTCGGGGCGTCGGGCGTACGACGACGTGGCCGATGCCGCTGGCGGCCAGGACGGCCACCAATGCCGGGGTGACGACGGCGCCCGACCGGGCGAGGAGGTCTCCTGCCCCGATCTCCTCGCCCGCTCGGCGTACGCCGTAACCGCGTTTGGGCAGCCGCTGGATCTCGACGGCGGCCATCCCCTGGTCGGTCCAGTCGACCGGGACGACGACGTCCGCCCCGATGGGCATCGGCGCCCCGGCCGCCACCGAGAAGCAACTCTGCGGGGTGAGCCGCACCGGACGCCAGCTCGACGCGGAGAGGTCGCCGATGACGTTGAGCCGCACCGGACGACCCGGTCCCGGCGGCAGGAGATCCTCCGCGCGGGCGGCGTACCCGTCGATCCCGGCCGAGTCGAAGGCCGGGTACGGGTGCGGCGCCAGGACGTTCTCGGCCAGCACGTTGCCGTGGGCCTGGGTCAGGTCGAGGTCGAGCGCCGGCAGCGCCCTGAGCCTGCGCAGCACGCTGCCCAGGTAGTCGGCGAGGGGCGTCAGCTCTGAAGCCGACGCCGACTCGAACTCGGCCGTTGCGGTCATCTCCGTGTCATCCAGTCGATCTCCGCCGGTCAGGCTCCCCCGGCCGAAGTGCCCGCCGCGGGAGAGGAGCCGGCGAGGTAGTCCACGAGCCACTCCCGGAATGCCGGCCCGAGGTCCTCCCGCTCGCACGCGAGCTGCACCGTCGCCTGGAGGTACCCCAGCGGAATGCCGGTGTCGTAGCGATGTCCCCGATAGACGATCCCGTGGACCGGGGTGCCCTCGTCGAGCAGGATCGCCATCGCGTCGGTCAGCTGGATCTCGCCGCCGCTGCCGGGCTTGGTCCGGCGGATGGCGTCGAAGATGGTGAACGGCAGCACGTAGCGGCCGACGACGGCCAGATTGCTGGGCGCGTCCTCGACCTTCGGCTTCTCGACCAGCCCGGTCACCTTCACCACAGGTCCAGCGTCGCTGATCGCGTCGAGCTCGGCTGTCACCTGCTCGACGGATGCGATGCCGTATCGGTCGACCTGATCGTCGGGCACCTCGATGAAGGCCAGCACGATGCCGCCGGTCTTGGCCTGGAGTTCCAGCATGGACGGCAGCAGCGGCCGCTCCTCCTCGCAGAACTCGTCGGCGAGCAGGACGGCGAAGGGTTCGCCGCCGACGTGCAGTTCGGCGTACGAGACGGCGTGGCCCAGCCCCAGCGGCTCACCCTGCCGGCAGGTGTAGATCTCGGCGAGCTCCGACGTACGCCGCACCGCGTTCAGTCGTTGGGTGTCGCCCTTGGCTTCCAGCCGCTGTTCCAGGTAGGGGTTCCGGTCGAAGTGGTCGACCATGCTCGTCTTGCCCCGCCCGGTGACCAGCAGGATGTCCTTGATCTCGGCGTGTGCCGCCTCCTCCACGATGTATTGCAGAACCGGCCGGTCCACCACCGGCAGCAATTCCTTCGGTACGGCCTTCGTCGCGGGCAGAAATCGGGTTGCCAGCCCAGCGGCGGGGATGACAGCCTTTGTGGCACGCCGGGTGCCACCCTCGGCGACGCCTGCCGCCGTCGGCGCGGTCACCACGTCGCCTGCTGGGTTGGGGGTGTGTCCGAGCATGTGGCGAGACTATCGGCCGTTGACCTGTCGAGGGGGATGCGGACCGCTCGACGCGCCGCGTGTGGTCAATTCCGTCACTGTCGCGCTCTCGCCCTGATCGCCTGCGACACTGCTGCCTGCGGCCGCTCCGCCCGAGCCCGCGCCACCGCCGCCCGCAGCTGCCGGAGACGGCTGGGTGGGCGGGTCGAGCAGCGAAGACGGCGGCACCGACGCGACTCCCGGGGAGAACGCGGTCCTATGCCGATCCCGCCCGGCTGCTTTGGCGGCATACAGGGCGTCGTCGGCCGCCTGCAGCACCGCAGACCCGGTCGCGCCGTGCTCCGGGAAGACGGCGATGCCGATGGAGACGGTGACGTCCACCCGTCCGCGCGGCAACAACACCGGCTGCGTACGCATGGAGGCGCACAACCGATCCGCGACGGCCACTCCGCCGGCGAGGTCGGTCTCGGGCAGCAGGACGACGAATTCTTCGCCGCCGTGCCGAAACGCCAGGTCGACCTCGCGGATCTCGGCGCGTACGCGGCGCGCGAACTCGGCGAGCACGATGTCCCCGGCGGCGTGCCCGTAGGAGTCGTTGATCTCCTTGAACCGGTCGAGGTCCAGCGCCAGTACGCAGAGCCGCCGGCCGAACCGGTGCGCCCGGTCGGCCTCACGGCGTAGGCAGTCCAGCATGGAACGGTAGTTGAGCAGCCCGGTCAGGGAGTCGGTGACCGACAGGCGCTGGGCCTCCTCGTGCACCCGGACGTTGTCGACGGCGACCGAGGCCTGCCCGGCGAACGTCCGAAGGGTGTCGAGGTCGCCGTCGTCGAACTCGTCCCGGCCGACCCGGTCGTAGACGGCCAGGACGCCCTGCGCGGCGGGCAGCCCGGCCGGCCACAGGCCGACCGGCCTGGCGTCGACCTGAGGCAGGTCGGCCGAGCCGGCCGAACCACCCGAGTCGGCGGCGGGTCCGGAAGCGGGGTCGGCGGCGACGATGGCCACGGAGGCGGCAGACGGAAGCGGCCCGCCCAGGGTGAACGGCACGACGACATAGGACTTGCAGCGCGGTTCCGCCGCGAGCAGCACCGGGCCGTCGCGGTCGGTCCGCCCCCGGACCGGTACGCCGGTCGCCGCGACCGAGCCGAGCAGTCCCTCGCCGATCGGGACCCGGATCGGGACCGCCGGATCGAGTCCTTCGGCGCATTGGCCGGTCAGCAGTCCGGTCGCCGGGTCGATGAGGAGCACCACCCCGGCGCGGGCGCCGGCGGCGTGCCGGGCGGTCTGGAGGATCACCTGCAGAATGCGGTGGAGGTCGTGCGTACTGGAGAGGGTGTCGCCGAGCACGCCCAGCTGGCCTCGCAACTGGTCCCGGCTGGCCGTCAGCGCATCTACATAGGACTCAAGTTCGCCGGTCATCCGGTTGAACGCCGAGGCGACCTGGCCGATCTCGTCGTTGCCCCGCACCGGTACGCGAGCCTGCAGGTCGCCGTCGGCGACCCGGTCGACGGCGGTCACCAGGTTGGCCAGCGGGGCCGTCGTCGTGCGGGCCAGCCACCACGCCACCAGGACGGCAGCGGCCGCGGTGATGAGCACGATCGCGGCGAGCATCGCATAGCGGGCGTACGCGTCCGGCTCGGGAACCGACAGCGTCAACGGCAGCGGCAGTCCGTCCCCAGCGCCGAGGACCCGGTTGAACGGGCCGGAGGCGACCGGCGCCGTCGTCGTCTGCGACCGCGGCAACGCCTCGAAGTCGTCGGCTGGATCGGTCACCTCGGGCGAATCCCCGAACGCGTGGAAGAAGGAACCCGGCCGCAGCTCGACGTCCACCCCGATGGCGTCGCTGAGCCGGTTCAGGAACGCCCGGTCGACGGTCTGCGCGGCGTACACGGAGCCGACGGTCTGCCCGCCGGTCACCAGGTCGACCCGGGCCGCCAGACCCTCATAACTGGCCGGGCCGATGTCGCTCGCCGACCCCGGCGGGCAGTCGGCCCACGGCGGTGGAGGCGCGCCCGGCGTCGTGATCCCGGCGAAGTCCGCCTCGCCGCCCGTCTCGATGTGCACCCCGGTCGCCAGACCACGGGCCACATATCCCTGGGCCACGGCCGCGCGATCGGGCGCGGGGGCGGCCGCTACCGCTTGCGCCACCGCGCCGAGCTGCCCGCACAACGCGGTCACGCTGGTGCGTACGGCGGTCGCCGCCACCGAGAGCCGCTGGGCGGCCTGGTCACGCGCGACGGAGGTCAGCGCGCCGCCCGCGACCAGCGCGCCGACCACCACCGGTGCCAGCACCGTGGCAAGGAAGGCGCTGGTCAGCCGGGTACGCAGGGTCACCGCTCACTCCGTTGTCCGTAGAATTGCTGCATCGCGGGTGCGATGCTTGCACGGTTCGCCCCCTACGTTCGGGTTGTTACGGAAGTGTCGCGTGTCGGATTTTTCGGATCCTCCGCCGCTGGTGCCTGTCGATCTTCCGGCGGATCTCGCCGCGAGTAAGGCGGCGGCCAGGTCCGCGCTGCTCACGGCCCGTCGCGAGCGCACGATCGAGCAATTGGCCGACGCGTCGCGACGCATCGTGGTCCATCTGTCAGATCTTGTACGCACAACGCGGCCGGCCGTGATCGCCGCCTACGAACCGTTCGGCACGGAGCCGGGAGTGCACCTCGACGGTTCCCTGCCGGGGCGGCTGGCCGCGGCGCCCGGTGCGCCACGCGTATTACTGCCTGTGCTGATGAGCGACAACGATCTGGACTGGCGCGACTGGAACGACCCCGGCGAGCGACTGGGGCCGATGGCGATCGCGGAGGCCGAACTGATCGTGGTGCCCGCGGTGGCGGTCGACCGGACCGGCGTGCGGCTGGGCCGGGGCGGGGGCAGTTACGACCGCGCGCTGGCCCGAGTTCCCGCCGGTACGCCCGTGATCGCGCTGCTCCACGACGGTGAGCTTGTTCACAGGCTGGCCGCTCAGCCGCACGACCGACGTGTGACGGCCGTCGTCACACCGCTGGGCGGAATGATCCCGTTACCTCGCTGAGTTGAGACTGGCGAGGTTCGCGTGCCACTATCGGCACTCGAAGAAGGAGGAAACGTGCCCACGTACCAGTACGCGTGCACGGCTTGTGGTCACCAACTCGAGGCCGTGCAGTCGTTCACCGACGCGCCGTTGACGGAGTGCCCGGAGTGCGACGGCACGCTGCGCAAGCTCTTCTCCGGCGTGGGCGTCGTCTTCAAGGGCTCGGGCTTCTACCGCACCGACTCCCGGAAGGCGTCGGGCGGATCGTCGTCCAGCTCATCCGGATCGTCTGGCTCATCAGGGTCGTCTGGCTCGTCCAGTTCGTCCTCTTCGTCCAGCTCGTCCAGCGCGTCGTCCTGAGCCCAGCGCCCTGACGGGCGAGAATGAACCGCGTGTTCAAGGGGTTCAGGGAATTCATCGCACGCGGCAACGTCGTCGATCTAGCCGTGGGCATCGTGATCGGCGCGGCCTTCGGCGCGATGATCACGCAGTTCACGAAGTCGTTCCTGGAACCGTTGATCTCCGTGATCACCGGCGGCCACGGCACCGGCGGCACCTTCAAGATCCGCGGCGTGACCTTCGACTACGGCGCCTTCATCGGCGCGGTGATCACGTTCGTGCTGACGGCGGCGGCGGTCTACTACTTCGTCGTCGTGCCGATGAACGCCTGGGCGAAGCGGCGCGGCAAGCTCGCCGAGGAAGAGATGTCCGACGAGGTACGCCTACTCACCCAGATCAGGGATAAACTCGGCAAATAGGACTCGGCTGCGGGCTCACCAGTGCGGCGGGCGGTCCTCGAGCAGCCGCGCGTCGTTGGAGTCCCGATCGTCGTTCCAACCCGTCGACGTCTCGTCCACCGTCCGGTCCGGCAGGATCGGCGGCTCCTCGGGTTCGAGCTGCACCTCCCGGTCGTCATCCGGGGAGTGCGACTCGAAGGTCAGGTCGTCACGGGCCACGCATCCAGCTTAGGAGGTGCACGGGTGACTGAGTACGCGGGTCCGCCGGTCACTCCGCACGACCCGGACTATCAGCCCGAGATCATCGAGGGCGATTCGCCGCCGCGCGTACTGCCGCCGCAGGATCATGCCGCGCTCGATCGGGACGACGCCGCCGCCCGGCAGTTCACCTTCTTCATCGGCGGGATCGCCGCGCTGACCCTGTGCGCGCTCGCCCTCATCCTTTGGCTCTTCTGACCCGCCGCTTCCCCTGCAGATCACGGTTACGCAGGCATCCCCGGGCAGCCGATGCCTGCGTAACCGTGATCTGCAGCCGACAGCGCGCTAGCTGCGGGCGTACTTGCGGACGCGGTCGTAGGCGGCCTGGTAGATGCGGTGCCGGGCGGCGTCCACGCCGGTGTCGCCGACTGCCGTCGTCAGGTTCACGATGCGAATGCTCGGGCTGAGATCCACCCAGGTCGGCAGCGGTTCGACCGTCTTGACGGCCCAGCGCGTACCGGTCTGGGCGAAGGTCACCCGGACCATCAGCCCCTCCCGGTTCGCGTCCTCGGGGGTCGCGTGCCGAGCCAGCTCGTTGCCCATCCCGAAGACCACCGTCGTGCCCTTGATCCGCCGGATCGGCTGCACGACGTGCGCGTGATGGCCCAGGATCAGGTCGATGTCCGGCGACCCCGCCAGCCGGTTCGCCCAGGCCAGCTGGTCGGCGTTCGGGTCGTGCCGATACTCGGTGCCCCAGTGCAGGCTGACGATGACGATCGCGGCACCGGCCTGCTTCGCGCGATGCGCCTCGGCCAGGATGCGGTCCGGGTCGATCCGCTCGGCGAGCCAGGTCTTGCCGTCCGGCGCGGGCAGTCCGTTGAAGCCGAACGTCGCGGCCAGGTGCGCGATGCGTACGCCGTGGACGGTGTAGACGGCGGCGTGCCCGGCGTCCGCCGGTCGGCTCGCCGTCCCCGCGTGCCCCAGCCCGGCTGCGTCCAGCGCCGCGATCGTCCGCTCGACGCCGTCCTGCCCCTGGTCGAAGGTGTGGTTGGAGACCGTCGAGCAGCCGTCGAACCCGGTCGCCTTGATCCCGGCGACGACCGCGGGCGGCGCGTTGAACCGCGGATACCCCTGGAACGGCTCGCCCACCGGGGTCTCCAGGTGACAGAGCGCCAGGTCGGCACCCGCGATCACGTCGCGCACGCCGGCGAACATCGCAGCGAAACCCCCGTCCCGCTGCGCCTGGGCCCAGACCTGCGGGTGGACCAGGATGTCACCGGCCCCCACGACCGTGATCTCACTGGTACGCGGAGAGCTGCGCACCGGCTGGGGAGAGTCGGTCGCTGCTTTCGGCGTATCAGCAGAGGTGCACGCGGAGAGCAGTCCGACCGCGAGCGCGAGGGCCGTGAGTCTGGGGAGTCCGGGGAGTCTGGGGAGGAATGCCGCCATTCCTCCCCTTCTACCCCTTCGTCACTTCTGCGCGAAGTCGACCCACCGCAGATGAGCGCCGGTGTCTCCGGTCTTGAAGATGTAGTAGCCGGTGAACCCGGCCAGGACCAGGACGACCAGGCCGAGCCCGATGTTGGCGATGAGCGAGCCGCGACGGCTGTCCCCCTCGGCGGCCGGACGCTTGCCGATCGCGGTCGAGACGAAGACGAGCAGCAGCGTCGCCACCCCGAGACCCAGGCTGAAGTACCAGGTGCGGTCGCCGTAGGTGACGTGCTGGTTGATCTTCGCGAGGAACTCCTGCGGGTATCCCTGGGCGATGACCAGCTTCTCCAGCTGCTCGCCGGACTCCGTGCCGACCCAGGCCGCGATCGGACCGGCCACGGCGAGCAGGCCGACCGCCCATCCCGTACGCCGCCGCACCGGCGGGACCAGCGCGTAGACGGCCGAGCCGGCGACGAGCAGGACGACGAAGACGATCGCGAAGTGCACGATCAATGGATGGGCCGGAATGCCCAGAATGTACTGGAACACGCGCTTCTCCTCGATGTCTCACCGAGCGGCCCCCGTGGGTCGTGCGACCCTTCCGCGGCACAGCGTAGTCGGTGATCCACGCGACCTCATCGACCGTTTTCTTGGACCGTTCCAGAGACCGTGCTTTGATATCACCATGTCGGGTGAGGAACAGCTGCGCTCGGCCGGGTTGCGTGTCACCCGGCCGCGGCTGGCCGTGCTCGACGTCCTCGACGACGGCGGCCACCTCGAAGTCGACGAGATCACCCGCCGCGTCCGCGAACGCATCGACTCCGTCTCCACGCAGGCCGTCTACGACGTCCTCGGGGCGCTGTCCCGGGCCGGGCTCGCCCGCCGGATCGAACCGGCCGGATCCCCCGCTCGCTACGAGGCGCGTACGGGAGACAACCACCATCACGTCGTGTGCCGGGGCTGTGGACTCGTCGCCGACGTCGACTGCGCGGTCGGCTCCGCACCCTGCCTCGACCCGAACACGGCACACGGGTTCGAAGTCGACGAGGCCGAGGTGACCTTCTGGGGCCTGTGCCCCGACTGCCAATCCCGCCGCACCCTCGACTAACCCCCCGCTCGCTCGCGCTCGCCCCACCCTCTCCCCGTTGATCATGGAGTTAACTGTGGTGTCGACGGCGTGTCAGGGGTGCAAACTCCATGATCAACGCGAGCTGTGTTCGCCCGCCGTGAACGGGGCGGGCGAAGCGGGCGACAGCGGCTTAGCGTGAGCGCATGCCCGTTGCCGCGTACGACGAAATCGCCGACTGGTACGCCGACTGGGTCGGCGGCCTCCACAACTCCTATTCGGAGCGCGTCGCCGACGTCCTCCGGCGGCTGATCCCGCCGGGCGACGGGCGTACGAGCCTGGACATCGGCTGCGGCACCGGCGCCCGCGCCGGCGTGCTGCGCGACCTGGGCTGGCAGCCGATCGGCGTCGACCTGTCGACGGGCCAACTCCGGCACGCCCGGCGCATCCTGCCGGTCGCGGCCGCCGACGCCACCGCGCTACCGATCGCGACGGGCTCGGTCGACCTCGCGGTGAGCATCCTGACCCACACCGACCTGCCCGACTATCCAGGCGTCATCGCCGAGGCGGCCCGCGTCGTCCGGCCCGGCGGCCGGTTCGTCCACGTCGGAATCCACCCCTGCTTCACCGGCGCCTTCGCCGACCGCAGCGACCCGGCTCGGATCGTCGTCGACAGCGGCTACCACCGGCGCGAACGCCGTTGGGACTCGTTCACCACTCAGGGCGTACGCAATCGGGTGGGCGCCTGGCATCTGCCGCTGGCCGATCTCCTGAACGCCTTCCGAGCGGCCGGACTGGAGATCGTCGACACCGTCGAGTCCGGCCCGGACGCCGGAGTGCCGGACGTCTTCGCGGTCGCGGCGGTCAGCTGACGTCGCCCGTCGGCAGGGTGACCGACGTCCACGGCTCGCGTACGGGAGCGGTGGCGCCGGCCGGGCAGGTCTTGCGGTAGTCGCACCACGAACACAGGGCGCCCGGCTGCGGCGGGAACACGTCGTCGGCGTCGCGCCCCTGCGCCACCTGCTTCTCCGCCGCGATGATGTCCTTGGCCGTCCCCTCGGCCCGGTTCACCTGCCGCTGGAGGGACTCCTCGGTGTGCTCGTGCGCCGCGATCGTGCCGCTCGGCAGGTGATGCAGCTCGACCCGGGTGCACCGGCGGCGGAACTGCCGCGCCGCCGCGTACGCGTAAAGGGCCAGCGCCAGCGAGCCGCGCGCGTCATCCGGCGTACTCGTCGAGCGGCCGGTCTTGTAGTCCACGATGACCAGCTCGTCACCGCGACGGTCGATCCGGTCGGCCCGCCCCGACAGCGCCAGCACCGACGTCTTCGCCGCGACGACGCGCTCGACGCCGATCGGCTCGTCGGCCGGGTCGAGCGTCGCGATGTAGCTCTCCAGCCAGGCCAGCGCCCGCGCGAAGACCTCGCGCTGCTGGTCGGCGTCGCGGTAGCCCTCGGTCACCCAGGTCGCCCGGAGGAGGGGCGCCAACGCGACCGACCGACGACGGTCGGGGTCTACGGCGTACCAGTTCTTGAGCGCGGTGTGGACGCTCGCGCCGAGCGAGTTGTGCGCCCAGGGTGGACCCTTGGGCGGCGCGGGCCGGTCTATGTACGTGTAGCGGTAGCGCCGCGGGCAGTCGAGATAGGAGGCCAGCTTGCTGGGCGTGCAGGTGAACAGTCGGTCCGGCAGGTCACCGAGGTCGAAGCCCAACTGCTCGGGGATGCCGCCGGTACGTTTCGGCGCTGACCCGCCCGTGGAAACCATGCAGCGATCCTCCCCCATGGGTCTGACACCGTCACACCGACCGCGCCGGTCCGAACCCCGCGACACCCGAAAAGCAGCCGACCCGCGACATCCCCGCGACACCCGAAAGCAGCCGACCCGCGACATCCCCCGCGACACCCGAAAAGCAGCCGACCCGCGACATCCCCGCGACGCCCGAAAGCGGCCGACCCGTCACATCCCCCGCGACGACCGGTACGCGTCGACGAACTGCCCGATCGCACCGGCCATGAGCTGGACCGCGATCGCCGCCAGCAGCAGACCGGCGATCCGGGTGAGCACCTCGATCCCGCCCGGCCGCAGGATACGCACGAGCGTCCCGGAGAAGCGCAGCACCAGCCAGACGGCGACCATCACGGCGATGATCGCCAGCGAGATCGCGATGTAGTCGACCGTCTCGTTGGCCTTGCGCACTTCGAGCATGGTCGCCACGATCGCGCCCGGCCCGGCGAGCAACGGCGTGCCCAGCGGAACGAGCGCGATGTTGGAGGTGGACTGCTGGTGCGGGTCGTCGGTCTTCCCCGTGAGCAGCTCCAACGCGACCAGGATGAGCAGCAGGCCGCCCGCGCCTTGGAGGGCGGGCAGGTCGATCTGGAGGTAGTCCAGGATCTTCTGGCCGGCGACCGCGAAGATCACGATCACCACGAAGGCGAGGGCGACCGCCTGCCAGGCGGCTCGATTGCGCTCCCGAGCCGGCAGGGCGCCGGTGAGCGCCAGGAAGATCGGGACCATGCCCGGCGGGTCCGTGATGACGAGCAGGGTTACGAACATCTCGCCGAACAGTTGCATGTTCACACTCGTCACGATAGGGCGTGACGGGCGTCAACCCGTTGGACACTCCCCCGGGCCAGGCCCGTCGTGGCTGCTAACGCTTGATCGTCACGAGCCGGCCGCCGGACGATACGCCCGCCGGCATCTGCACGGTGCGCTGCGTCCCGTCCACTCCACACGCGACGAGGTCGCCGCGGAAGGTCGTGACCACGGTCGCGTCGTCCTGCCAGACCGGAACGGCGTCGGCGTCGGAGGCGCAGGCCGCGATCCACACCGGGGCGGCCGCTCCGTTGGCGGCGGCGGCGGTCACCGACCGGTCGAGGTTGATCACCCACAGGCCGCCGTCGAACGGGGTGGCCAGGTTCTGCCCGTTCGGCGAGACGACCGCGTGGGTCGCGCCTCGCTCCAGGAACTCGTGGCAGCCGGCGGCGTCCTCGCGTTCGAGGCGACCGCTGCTCACCGAGACACGGATGAGGCACGGCCGGCCGACCGACCCGGGCACGACGGCGAAGGTGTCGGACTGGAAGCTCGGGTAGACCTCGCTCAGGCCCGCGGCCCGGTCGAACGTGCCGTCGCGCCGCCAGATCGCGAACTGGTCGCGGTTGGTGGTCGCCAGCAGGACCGCGGTGGCGAGGAAGCCGATCGGCCGCCAGCCCGCGGGGATGGGCCCGCTCGCGAGTGCCTGCAGGCCGGTGCTGCCCAGCCGGTTCAGCTGCAGCGTCTGGCCGCGGACCACGGCCAGCTCCGAACCGTCCGCGCTCACCGCCCAGCCGTCGATCGCGTCGGCCAGCGGGACCTGGGTCCCGTCGGTCCGCAGCAGTCGCACGGTGGTCGCGCCGCCGACGAGCCAGCCGACATTGGTACGCACAACGCCCGAGCCGGCGTCGCCCTTGAGGTCACGCCACGACCCGTTCGTGGCGTCGTAGAGCCGGTTCCCGACGGTGAAGTCCACCATGAGCGGCGCGGTGCCGGTGCCGAGCGGGACCTGCTGCTGGGCGTCCGACTCGAACTCCACCCGGCCCGTCGACCCGGCGGCGTCGGACTGCTCGACCGGGGTGGTCCACTGCCGCCAGACGCCGATGCCGGCGACGGTCAGCACGAACGCCACGGTGACCGCGAGGCCGCCGACGGTGAACCGGCGCCGGGCGAGTTTCCGAGCCCGCCGCACGGTCACGCCGGACAGATCCTGGACGACGGGGACCTCACGGGCCTCGGCCGCGAACATCTCACGCAGGGCTTGGGTGGCCTCGGTCTCGGAGGGCGCGCGGCTCATCGCCCCTCCACCGTGGCGGGGATGGCCGAGCGGGCCGGTGTGTTCCTCGGCGCTGGTACGCGTTGCGGCGCGGGCCGGCGTACGGGCGCCGGGCGCTTCTCCGCTGCTGGGGCCGGCTTGGGCGCGGGCTTCGGCAGGGTCAGCCCCGGAATCTGGACGCCCTCAGCCGCGAGCCGCTGCCGGAGGGTGCCGAGTGCCCGGGATGTCTGGCTCTTGACGGTTCCCGGGGAGATGTCGAGGAGTTCGGCGGTCTGCGCTTCGGACATGTCCTCGTAGAAACGCAGAACTAGCACGGCGCGTTGTCGTGCTGGGAGCGCCTTCACATGTTTCCAGAGCAGATCCCGGTCGAGCTGCTCCTCGGTCGCGTCGGCGACGGCCCGCTCCGGCAGGAACTCCGTCGGCCGCTCGCCGTGCCACCGCCGCCGCCACCAGGACGTCGCCGTGTTGACCAGGACGCGCCGGGCGTACGGCTCGACTGCTTCGATCTCACCGAGCCGCCGCCAGGCGAGATAGGTCTTGGTGAGGGCCGTCTGGAGCAGGTCCTCAGCGGTCGCCCAGTCCCCGGCCAACAGGTACGCGCTGCGCAGGAGCGCACCCGAGCGAGCCGCGACGAAGTCGCGGAACTCGTCCTCGATCGCGGACCTTCCAGCCAACGCGCGCCACCGCCTCCCCGCCCGGCACCCTGTGTCGTGTCCCACAGAGTGGCATACCGGACGGGAGGAGGACCAGGGTCCGAATGGTCAGCCCTCGTCTTCGGCCTCTCGGCCGAGGCGCGCCTCGACGGCGGCCGGCTCGTACATCTCCTCGACGACGCGCAGGTAGAGCTCGTTCGGGTTGGGCAGATGCTTGACCTCGCGCAGCGCCTGATCTTGACCGGCCGACTCCAGGACGAACGTGCCGTAGTTGAGCATGCGGCCCAACGGGGACTGCTCGTACTTCATGTCGGTGACCCGCAGGAGCGGCATCATGGCGACGTTGCGGGTGATCAACCCGCGGACCACCATGACTCGCTTGTTGGTCAGGATGAACCGGTCGTAGTACCAGTCGGCCACACTCCAGGCGACCCAGCCCATGACCAGGGCGTAGACCACCACGGCGATGACGCTGAGGCTCGGCATGTCCTGCTTGGCCAGGAATCCGGTGAGGTAGCCCAGGGCCAATGTGGCCACCGCGCCCACCAGGATGTGGTTGATCAAGTGGATCCAGTGCTTGCGCCACTCGCCCCGATATCGCTCGGTCGGGAAGAGGTAGCGCGCCACCAGCGCGCTCGGCTCGTCCTCGAGCGGCAGCACCCGCCGGGGGCTGACCGGGACGCCCCCGCCGCCGCCCAGCCCCGAGACCTCTTCCTCGCTGATGTCGGGGAAGTCGTCGGGACCGCCCGCGTAGGGCGGTGGCGGCGCGCCTCCGGCGGAAGCGGCACCGGCCGCGGCACCTACGTGCGCGCGGCCGATGAAATGAGTGTCGTCATCGGAATGAGGAGCGGATTCCCCACGGGCCTGGGGAATCGATTCGCCGTCGCGGTCGCGCCGCGGCTCGTCGTCGTCGGAGCCGTCGGGCTCAAAAGGTCCGGTCGTCATTGGGGGTGAACCGGCCGATCAGGCTACGAGGCTGGAGACGAAGTCACCGACGCCTTGCGCGATGTCCATCACGGTGCCGCCCATCGACTTCACGACGTTGGCCGCCGAGTCAGGTCGGAACGCCACGAAGAAGATCAGAAAGGCAAGCCCGCCCCAGACGAGGATCTTCTTGACCATGCGGTCCACTCCCCCTCTACGCGGCGCCCATTCGCCGCATTCGGGCATAAGCCTAGCAGTCCCGGGGGTCCTCAGTGAATCAATCGCGCACTTCGGGGTGACCGTGCCGTACGCGTGAATGGCCTGCTCAGGACCGTCGAGAAAGGTAAGGCGACGCCGCGCCGAAGACGATTCCACCTGGGATCCACTCGGCCAGGTCGTGGAGGGACAGATCCTCGGCGAGCAGGTATCCAGCGGGAGCCGGCCAGGCCACCGTCCACAACCACCGGCCCCGGGCCTCCCCGACATACGCGCTTCGATCCTCGGGCGCGTCGAGTGCCCACATCGGAGCAGGATGACCGCCCACTTTGACCTTGGCGTGGGCGAGCGTGGTGACCGCCAGCTCAGCGATGGTGGGACCGGGGTCCGGGCCGGGCAGGCCGGCGAAGCGTACGCCGAGTCCGACGCCGGGGTCCTCGGCGATGAACAACATGTCGGCCGGGCCGTCGATCAGCGACGCCGGTCCACTGCACGCGACCACGGTCGCCGACACCCCCGTACGCTCGTCGCCCGCCCAGCCGTAGCCGGTCACCAGCCATCCGGTCGGCAGCGGCCAGGGGCACCAGAACGGGAACTCCGCCTTCGCCGCGAGCGTGGCGGCGGTACCGAGCGTCTCGACGGCGGCGTGCTCAGCGATGTGCAACGGAGGAACCGGACCGCAGCGGTCGCACCGCCAGCCCGAGTGCATCAAGTCTGGCGGCCGCACCGGGCCGCCGCAGCGCGGGCACGTGATGACCATCCCCACACACTTCACCCTGCTCCCGACAGCCCGCCGCGTCAAGCGGGCCGGGCGGCTGTCCAGTGGAACAGCGCCATGGCCACACTCGTGGCGAGATTGAAGCTGGACACCCCGGTACGCATCGGAATGGCGACCAGCTGAGCCGCCACCGACCGCAGCTGGTCGGATACGCCGTGCCGTTCGGTGCCGAACGCGAGCACCGCGTCGTCCGGGAAGCGCAGGTCACGGATGTCCGCGCCGTCCGGATCGAGCACGTAGACCGGACCGGCGGGGCGGCTGTCGAGGTCGACGCGGCCGACCGCGGTGGCGAAGTGCAGCCCCGCGCTGCCCCGGATGGCGGCCGGGTGCCACGGATCGGTCACCCCGGTCGTCACCACGCCGGTGACCCCGAATCCGGCGGCGAGGCGTACGACGGCTCCGATGTTGCCCAGGTGGCGGGGGTCCTCCAGGAGGACGACGGGGCTGGTCCGGCCGGCGAGCGCGGCGAAGTCCAGCGACGGGCGCAGGGCGAGCGCGGCCACCCCGGTCGGATGCGGCCGCGGCACCAGCTCGGCGAGCACGGCCGGGGTCACCGGCTCGGCCAGGATCTCGAACGCCCCGGCGAGGTCAGGCGCCAGTTCGTGCGCCAGCGCCATTGCGGCGGGCTTGTCGGTCGCGAGCACCACCAGCACGTCGGCGCCGAATCGGAGCGCGTGTTTGACCGCGTGGAAGCCGTCGACCAGCACGACGTCCGGCCGGTCGCGGTGGGCGTACCACTTCTCGAGCTCCGACGGCATGGGCCTGAGCGTAACGGCCGAGCCCGCCGTGACCGGCGGGCTCGGACCGGTCAGGGTTGCAGCGCGCGGTTGAGTTCCGCGAGGAACGCGTTCTCGGCGTCGCTCACCCGGTGCCCGAAGACCCCGGTACGCGCGGCGCCGCAGACCCGCGCGGCGATGTGTTGTAGCCACTGCCGATAGGCGGCGGCGTCGGCGGGATCGGCCCGCCGGGCCAGCACGAGGCTGGCAGCCCGGCAATTCACCAGGACCTCGGTGATGCCGGCGTGTCGATCACGGAACTGCTCGGCGCTGGGCGGATCCGGATCGGCTTCGGCGTAGATCGCCGCGACCGCCGCTCGGACCAGATCGGAGTCGGACACCGTTCCGGCGGCGATGGCGTCGATGCCGGCCAGGCCCTCGGCGACCGTACGGCGGTCACTGTCGGGTTCGGCCGACGTCGCGGCGATCATGACTCGAGCGGGCAGCCGGGTGAGCAGGTCCCACTCATCCGGTGTGAAGGCGATCGGCGGCGCGGATCGGGCCCACGGGCCTGCCGTTGGTTGGCTCGGCATGACACGACCTCCTCGAGGTCAGCATATGCCCGCGACGGGGGCTCGCACGCCGATGTAAACGAAAGGCATTCTGGTTACCCTCAGTGACGGTCAATTATCCGTCAGCGATGTGATCTGGCTAACGTGAACGAACCTCTATACAGCTCAGGCCCTATTCGGGCAAGATGTTTTTCAAGAGCGTGGGCGGCGGGTGCGTTAGGGCCCCGCCGCTCATTGCGTTCTGGAGACGTCTGGAGCGACCGTCAGGCGGCACGCCGGGTCCGGACGTGGACATCGTCGTCCAGCACCCGAAGGATGGTCCCATGCAGTTCGGTCGTTACTTCGAGGAATTCGAGGTCGGCGCGGTCTATAAGCACTGGCCTGGAAAGACGGTCACCGAGTACGACGACCACCTGTTCTGCCTGCTGACGATGAACCACCACCCGCTGCACATCGACGCGCACTACGCCGAGACGCAGACCGACTTCAAGCGCAACGTGGTGGTCGGCAATTACATCTACTCCCTGCTGCTGGGCATGTCGGTCGCCGACGTCAGCGGCAAGGCGATCGCCAATCTCGAGGTCGAGTCGCTGCGGCACGTCGCGCCGACCTTCCACGGCGACACCATCTACGGCGAGACCACCGTGCTGGACAAGCGCGAGTCCGAGTCCAAGCCCGATCGCGGCGTGATCACCGTCGAGACGCGCGGCTACAAGCAGGACGGCACCATGGTGTGCATCTTCAAGCGGAGGGTCATGGTGCCGAAGGCACCGGCCGCCGCGGAGTAGTCTCGGCTCGTGCGACCCCTGCTCACGCCCCGCTGGTTGGCCGGCCACACGCTCGCGGTGGTCATGGTCATCGCTTCCGCCGGGCTCACCTGGTGGCAGATCACGCGAGCCATGGGGGGCAACGTCCTCAGCTACGGGTACGCCTTCTTCTGGCCGGCGTTCGCGGGCTTCGTCGTGATGATCTGGGTACGCGAGATGCGCATGGCGCTCGGGCGAGCCCCGGCGAAGCCGATCGAGAAGGTTCCCACCAGCGGATTCGGCCGTCCTGTCGTGACTACCCGGCCGGTGACCGACACCACCGCCGAGGTCCCGGCCGACGAGGACCCTGAGCTGGCCGAGTACAACCGACTTCTGGCCTGGTTGGCGGAGCACCCCGGCGCCCGCCCGGCCGACTATCCCGGCGAGTACGCCGATCAGCCCGGTGAGCGCCCGCAGAGCGCCCAGCAGATGCAGGAGACGTCATGAAAGCCGCGCACACCCGCTATCGCGTCGCCGCGTACGTCGTCGGAGTGATGCTGCTGGTGCTCGTGCTGATCGCGATGCCGATCAAGTACATCGGGGACAACTCGGCACCGGTGCAGATCATCGGCCCGATCCACGGCTGGCTGTTCGCGATCTACCTCGTGATCACCTTCGACCTCGCCCGGCGGACCGACTGGCCGCTGAAGCGGACGCTCTCGGTCATGATCGCCGGGACGATCCCGTTCCTGAGCTTCGTCGTGGAGCGCAAGGTGGGTGGCTGGCTGGCCGTGCCGTCGGAAGGTGCACAGCCGACGGCGCAGCCGGCGACGTCCGAGGACGAAGCCGACCGCGCCGCGGTCTGAGCGATCTACGAGCCGGCCGTCAGGCCTGGGCGGCGAGCTGCTTGCGCACCTCGTCCATGTCCAGCTCCCGAACCTTGCCGATGAGTTCCTCCAGTGCGGCGCCCGGAAGCGCGCCCGGCTGAGCGAAGACGATGACGCCGTCCTTGATCGCCCAGATCGTCGGGATCGACCGGATGTCGAACTTCATCGCGATGTCCGGGTTCGCTTCGGTGTCGACCTTCGCGAAGGTGATGTCCTCGTGCTTCTGCGAGGAGGTGTCGTAGACCGGCGCGAATCGCATACACGGGCCGCACCAGCTCGCCCAGAAGTCCACCAGGACGATTCCGTCCTTGTTGGTGATCTCGTCGAAGTTGGCGGCGGTCAACTCCACGGTCGCCATGTCACGCTCCGATCTATGCCAATGGTTGCGTCTATCGCAACGAGTGGGGGTGGTCGGGCATTCCCCCCCGTGCGGTGGCGCAGCTCACCCTACCCGTCGGCGGCAGGGATACCCGGCATCACAGGCGGTAATCCCGCAACAGCCCGCGCGAGATGATGGTCTTCTGAATCTCGCTCGTGCCCTCGCCGATCAGCAGGAACGGGGCCTCGCGCATCAGCCGCTCGATCTCGTACTCCTTCGAGTAGCCGTAGCCGCCGTGGATGCGGAACGCCTCCTGGACGACCTCCGCGCAGTACTCGCTGGCGAGCAGCTTGGCCATGCCGGCCTCGACGTCGTTGCGCTGGCCGGAATCCTTCAGCCGGGCCGCGTTCACCATGAGGGCGTGCGCCGCCTCGATCTTGGTGCCCATCTCGGCGAGCTTGAACGCCACCGCCTGGTGTTCGGCGATCGGCTTGCCGAACGTACGCCGCTGCTGGGCGTACGCGACCGCGAGTTCGAAGGCGCGCAACGAGATGCCGCAGGCGCGCGCGGCGACGTTGACGCGGCCGACCTCGATGCCGTCCATCATCTGGTAGAAGCCCTTGCCGGGTTCGCCGCCGAGGATCGCCGACGCCGGTACGCGATGGTCGGCGAGCACCATCTCGGTGGTCTCGACGCCCTTGTAACCCATCTTCTCGATCTTCCCCGGGATGGTCAGGCCGGGCGCCGTCTCACCGAAGCCGGGCGTCTTCTCCAGCAGGAAGGTCGTCATGTTCCCGTAGACGCTGGGCGCGCCCAGTTCGGTCTTGACCAGCGTGGCCACCACGCTGGCGTAGCCGCCGTTGGTCAGCCACATCTTCTGTCCGTTGAGGACGTAGCCGTCGCCGTCGGGCACCGCGCGGGTCTTGATCGCCGAGACGTCCGAACCGGTCTCGGGTTCCGACATGGAGAACGCGCCCCGGACCTCGCCGGTCGCCATCCGCGGCAGCAGCCTCGCCTTCTGCTCGGCCGTGCCGTGCTGCGACACCAGGTACGCGACGATGAAGTGGGTGTTGACGATGCCGCTCACGGACATCCAGCCACGGGAGAGTTCCTCGACGACGAGGGCGTACGTGAGCAGCGATTCGCCGAGCCCGCCGAACTCCTCGGGAATGGTCAGTCCGAACAGGCCCATCTCGCGCATGCCGTCGACGATCTCTGTCGGATAGGCGTCATCGTGCTCCAGCCGCTGCGCCCGCGGGATGATCTCCTTGTCGACGAACTCGTGGACGGTGGCCAGGATGGATTCCTGAATGTCGGTGAGTCCGTGCGTACGGGCGAGGCGGGGCATGGCGAACCCTCCAGGTGACGAAGTTACTAAACGGTAACTCAGGTCCGATGAGTATCTCGCGACGATCGATCCCGCGAGAAGGTGGGAAGCGACCAGAACCTCTGTGAAAAGCTTCACCCCGTCTAGTACCCTGCGCCAGTACGCCACCCCGGGAGCAAGGCCGAGCATCTTACGCGGTTTGCTCCGATGAGGAAATCAGGAGCCGAACGATGACCTACCCCCCAGCGGGTAACCCTGACCCGTACGGTCAGCAGCCCCAGCAGCCTGACCCGTACGGTCAGCCGCAGCAGCCGCAGCCGGACCCGTACAACCCGTACGCGGCGGCTCCGGGCTCGCCGGCCGCTCCTCAGTACGGTCAGCAGCCGCAGCAGCCGTACGCCGCGCAGCCGTACAGCGCGCAGCCGTACGCCGCTCCGCCCGCGGCGACCAACACCATGGCGATCCTGTCGCTGGTCTTCGCCTTCGTCTTCGCGCCGCTCGCGATCGTCTTCGGCCACATGGCCAAGAAGCAGATCAAGCAGTCCGGCGAGGGCGGCGACGGCCTGGCCACCGCCGGTCTCGTCATCGGCTACATCTTCACCGGTCTCGGTGTGCTGCTGTGCTGCATCTACGGCATCATCTTCGTCGTCGCCATCAATGAGGCAGGCTCCAGCACGTACTGACCGGGCGTCTTCGGTCCTGAGCGGGCGCGGCCGGGCCGCGCCCGCTGACACGCGTTCGTACGATGGTGATCGACCGCATGACGATCATGTCCGGCGCACCCCGCACGACGTGCACACATGGAAGGAACTCGCGTGACCTACCCGCCGCCCGGCAACTCCGATCCCTACGGCCAGCCGCAGCAGCCGCCGTCGCAGGATCCCTTCGCCTCGCCGCCGCCCGCGTATGGGCAGCCGACCTCCGGCCAGCCCGCATACGGCGAGCAGCCGACCCCGCCGCCGGCCGCGAACCCGTACGACCCGTACGGGCAGCAGCCGCCGGCCGTCGCTCCGCAGTCGCCGGCCTATGGCCAGCAGCCTCCGGCAGCGCCGCAGAACCCCTATGACCCGTACGCGCAGCAGCAGTCGCCCGCTCCGCAGTACGGGCAGCCCTATGCCGCTCCGCAGTACCCGGCGTCGGCGTACGGCGCACCGGCCGGCGGCCCGGCCAAGAAGAACGGCATGGCGATCGGCGCCATGGCGACCGGTATCGCGAGCATCCCGCTGGCCTGCTGCGCGATCCTGGGCATCATCGCCGGCATCGTGGCCATCGTGCTCGGCATCGTGGCCAACAAGCAGATCGCCCAGCGTGGTGAGGACGGCAAGGGCTTCGCCCTCACGGGCCTCATCTGCGGTGGCGTGGGCCTGCTGCTCGGCATCGTGAACGCGATCGCCGGCGTGGCCATGAACCTCACCTGAGGTCGCGTCACCCGCACAACCTTGGAAGGGCGGCCCACCCGGACTCCGGTGGGGCCGCCCTTCTCCACGCCGGACGGCGTACGCCGTCAGAAGGCGGCTTGCCGGACGCTGTTGCCGCCGTCGATCACCAGCAGCTGGCCGGTGATGTAGGAGGCCGCCGGGGAGACCAGGAACGCGATCGCGCCGGCCACCTCGTCGGGCGTACCGGGGCGGCCCATCGGCGATCCGTAGCCCTGCTTCAGCTCGACCAGGGTGGACGCCGAGGTGTGGATGAGCCCGGGGGCGACCGCGTTGACGGTGACGCCGTCCGCGATCAGCTCCATGGCCAGCGCCCGGGTCAGCCCGAGCACGCCGGCCTTCGCCGCCGCGTACGCCGCCTCGGCGGGCAGCGCGTTGACCGGCCCGGCGGTGGCGGAGAGGTTCACGATGCGACCCCAGCCGCGCTCGGACATCGGATCGCCGAAGGCGCGGCTGCACAGGAACGCCGTGGTCAGGTTCCGGTCGATCTCCGTACGCCACTCGTCCGCGGTGAGCTGCGCGACCGGCCGGATGATCTCCGGCGAGGCTCGGCTCGCCAGGCCGGCGTTGTTGACGAGGATGTCCACGTCGCCGAGCTGGTCGCTCACGGCGTCGGCGAGCGCGGCGACCTCGGCTTCGTCGGTGAGGTCGGCGACGAACCCGGTGACGCCCAGCTCGACGGCCCGGTCGTGGATGCGCTTGGTGGTAGAGACGATCGCCACCCGGGCGCCCTGGGCCTTGAGCAGACGCGCGGTGGCGTAGCCGATGCCGTAGGGACTGCCCGCGCCGGTGATCAGCGCGACCTTCCCGGCGAGGGTGAACGGACTGTCGACGGTTTCCATGCCCCGATCCTTGCGGATCGTCGCAAGCCGGGGCAACCGGGTCGCCCCCTTCCGTCGGGGGATCCCCCGACGTGCGACGACGCATTACCCTGCGTCCATGACCGAGCCGTCTGCGCCGACCGAGCCCACCCCGTCGCCGGCCCAGCCGCCCGCGACCGGCTACGTCGTCCCACCGGGCTACGCCATGCCGCCCCAGCCGATGGCGTACGCGCCGGCTCGGAAGACGAACGGCCTGGCCATCGCCGCGCTCGTCACCTCGATCGTGGCGTTCAACCTCTGTTTTCCGCTCACGTTCGTGGGGGCGATCATGGGCCACGTCGCCCGGCGCCGCATCCGGGAGACCGGCGAGGACGGCGACGGCCTGGCGCTGGGCGGCATCGTCGTGGGCTGGATCGGCGCGGCCATCACGCTCGCCGGGACCGCGCTGATCGTCTACGGGATCGCGAACGGCTTCTTCGACGAGCCCGCCCCAATCGTCTACTGAGCTGGATCAGGGGGTGAAGGTCATCGTGCGGGTCATCCCGGCTGCACGGCCCTTGGCTGCGATGACCAGGGCCATCTTCCGGGACGCCTCGTCGATCATCTCGTCGCCGAGCATCACCGCGCCGAGCTTGCCGCCCGCTTCCGAGGTGTAGTAGTCGTAGGCGTCGAGGATCATCTCAGCGTGGTCGTAGTCCTCCTGGGACGGTGAGTAGACCTCGTTGGCGGCGTCGATCTGGCCAGGGTGCAGCACCCACTTGCCGTCGAAGCCGAGCGCCGCCGACCGCTTCGCGACCTCGCGGAACGCGTCGACGTCGCGGATCTGCAGGAACGGGCCGTCGATCGCCTGCTTGTCGTGCATCCGCGCGGCCATCAGGATGCGCATGAGGATGTAGTGGTAGGGGTCGCCCGGGTAGTCCGGGTGCAGCGCGCCGACCACCAGCGACTTCATGTTGATACTGGCCATGAAGTCGGCCGGGCCGAAGATGATCGTCTCGACCCGGGGCGAGGCGGCCGCGATCTTGTCGACGTTCACCAGGCCGGCCGCGTTCTCGATCTGGGCCTCGATGCCGATCCCGCCGACCGGCAGCCCGACCGTCTTCTCGATCTGCGTCAGCAGCAGGTCCAGCCAGTGGATCTGGGCCTCGTCCTGGACCTTCGGGAGCATGATGCAGTCGAGGTTGGCCCCGGCGCCCTCGACGATCTCGATGACGTCCCGATAGGTCCACGGCGTCGTCAGGTCGTTGACGCGTACCACCCGGGCCTTGTCACCCCAGCCGCCCTCGTTGAGCGCGGCGACGATGTTCTTGCGGGCCTCCGGCTTGGCCAGCGGCGCCACCGCGTCCTCCAGGTCGAGGAAGACCTGGTCCGCGGGCAGGCCCTTGGCCTTGTCCAGCATCTTGACGCTGGAACCCGGCACGGCCAGGCAGGATCGACGGGGACGGCCGATGGCACCCATGCGCGCTCCTTAGCAACCGTTCAGTAACTTCGACAAGGTAACCTTCCGCCGTGGGTCAGGAGAACGCTTCTGTGGAAGATCTCACCGCCTCGACCGTCGTCGTCACTGGAGCCAGCTCCGGGGTCGGCCGCGCGGCCGCGGTCGACTTCGCGCGGCGTGGCTGGCGGGTCGCGCTGGTCGGGCGGGATCACGACCGGCTGGATTCGGCATACTCCCTGGTACGCGATCACGCGACGGGGCCGGAGCCGATCCAGGTGCGGGCCGACTTCGCCTCGTTCGACTCCGTCCGGGAGGCCGCCCTGGAGCTGGCCAAGCTGGACCGAATCGACGTGCTCGCCAACAACGCGGGCGTGGTGACCAGCCGCCGTCAAACCACTGTGGACGGCCACGAGCTGACCATCCAGACCAACCACCTTTCCCCGTTCCTGCTCACCACCCTGCTGAAGGACCAGTTCCCGGCGGGCGGGCGGATCATCTCGACGGCGTCGATGGCGCACTCGTGGGGCATGCTGCGCCCGGACGACCTCGACCGGACACGCGGGCCGTGGAGCGCCTGGCTGACCTATGGCGCGTCGAAAGCGGCCAACATCCTGTTCGCGGCGGAGGCCGCTCGGCGGTGGCCCGACCTGCTGTCGTTCTCGTTCCACCCGGGCGTCATCCGCAGCAACTTCGGCACCCCGCTCGCGAAGCTGTTCTTCCAGATCGCCCCCGGCCTGTCCACACCGGAGCAAGGTGCCGACACCCTGGTCTATCTGGCCACCGCGCCCGGTGAGTCACTGGTGAACGGGGCGTACTACGCCGAGCGGAAAGTGTTGCGGCCCAAGGCGTACCTGGTGGACGAGGAGTTCGCCGCGCGGTTCTGGGCGGCATCCGAGCGCGCCGTCGAAAACTAGAGCTCCAGGTTCACCGGGATCGGCTGGCGCTTGGCCGAGCCGAGGATGACGAACGCGACGCCGCTGACGAGCAACGCGATCCCGGCCCAGGCGAGCGGCGCGGGCCGCTGATCCAGCCACAGCCAGCTGATCAGGGCGGCGCCCGGCACTTCCAGCATCACCAGGACGCTGACCGCCGTCGCCGACAGCTCGTGCAACGCGTAGTTGAACATCGAGTGCCCGAGCAACTGGGTGCCGACGGTCAATCCGAGGATGGCCAGCCAGGTGCTCCAGGCGTACCCGTGGAGGGGAACCCGGAACAGCACGCAACCGCAGAGGAGCACGGCCGCGCACACCGCGTAGCAGATGGTGGTGTAGCTCGTGGTGCTGGCTTGCGCGCGGGCGCGTTGGCCGAGGACGGTGTAGACCGCGGCCGCGAGGCCGCCGATCAGGGCGAGCACGTCGCCGAGGAGCGCCCGGCCGGAGCCGCCGACGTCCGCGCCGGTGGCCAGGGTGACGCCGAGGACGGCGGCGAGGATGCCGAGCCACATGGCACGGGTCGGCCGATCGCCCTGCCAGTACGCGATCAGCCCGGCCCACACGGGCTGGGTCGCGGCCAGCGCGGTGGCCGTCGCGACGGCGGTGAGCTGCGCGCCGGCCATCCACGTGGCGAAGTGGACGGCGAGCGCGAGGCCGGCCAGGACGCTCCACCGGAATTCCTTGCCGCGCCACAGCCGGGCGAGTTCGGCGCGCCGAGTCACCACCGCGGCCGGCGTCAGGACGGCGGTGGCCAAAGCGTTGCGCCAGAAGGCGAGCGCCAGCGCCGGAGCCGCCGCGTACGCGATCAGCGGGCCCGACGTCGAGATCGCGACGACGGCCAGCGTCAGCGCGAGCAGGGTCGGCAAGCTGATCTTCACGCCGTGACGGTAACAGTCACGTGACGTTCGGTTCCCCGCCGCTTTGGCGGATGCACAGCCGGTGAAGGAGTCGCTACGCTCGGGCAGTCGCTTGCAATATGCAACTTTCACTTTGGGACTCGTTTGCTGTGTTGGCATCGCCCGGATCGCCCCGAGCCGTCCTCTTCGACTTCTTCGGCACCCTCACCCAGGCCGCCCCGCGCGGCGATGGGCACGCCGCGGTGGCGCGCCTGCTGGGCTGCCCGCCGGCGGAGCTCAACGCCGTCCTCGACACCTCGTTCTACCGGCGCAGCCGGGGTGATTACGGGGACGGACCGACGACGCTGCGCTGGGTCGCGGCCGAACTCGGCCTGCGCCCGGACGCCGAGACGTTGCGAGCCGCCTATCGGGCCCGGGTCGACGCGCTCCGGGCCGACATCCGGCTTCGCCGGGACGCGTACGCCGTCCTGAGCCATCTCCGTCGGGAAGGTCTCCGGATCGCGGTGGTCAGCGACTGCACGCACGAGCTGACCGAGATCCTGCCGACGCTGCCGATCGCGCCGTTGCTGGACACGACGATCCTCTCCGTCCATATCGGAGCGGTGAAGCCGGATCCGACGATCTATCTCGCGGCCTGTGCCGCCCTCCGGGTGGAGCCGCGACACTGCCTCTACGTCGGCGACGGCGGTTCCCGCGAACTCACCGGCGCGAACGCGATCGGCATGTACGCCATCCGCCTGGCCGCCCCCGACCTCGGCGACCACCTGGTGTTCCGGCCCGACGAGGAGTTCTGCGGGCCCTCGGCCCGATCGCTCACCGAGATCTTCTCCCCGTCCCTCGTCGCCGCCTGACCTCCTACCTGCGCGACCTTTGCGTGCGGATCACGGTTACGCAGGCATCCCCGGCCGGATTCGGCACGCACAACCGTGATCCGCAGGGAAAGCCAGTGATCCGCAGGGAATGCCAGTGATCCGCGGGGAAAGCCGGCGGGAGGCGGCGGGGTGGCCGCATAGGATGGGCGCATGAATCCGCTCGTGGAGGAGGCGTCGAAGAAGGCCGCGATCGCCTGGGTGGCGTTCGGCGGCCCGGCGTACGCCGTCTGGTGCCTCCCGTTGGAGGGCAAGCTCTACGTCATCTCCGGCCCCGGCGAGCAGGATCTGCCCGGTCTCGCCGACGCCTTGAGCACGGAGTCGCGCGCCACCGTCAGCCTTCGGGGTGACCACGGCGGCCGGATCGTGTCGTTCGACGCGGCGATCACGGAGATCCACTCGAACGGCACCGAGTTCGAGACGGTCGCGCCGCAGCTGGCGCAGAAGCGGCTCAACGCGTCGGGGACGACCGAGGAGGTCGTGGCCCGGTGGGCGAGGGACTGCGTCCTCATCTCGCTGGAGGCGCAGGAGACCGTTCAGACGCCCGACGACAGCGAATCCGAGGCTCCCCGACCGGCGACCGTGCTCCGGGCGACCCGCAAGCCGTTCCGGCTGCACCGCGTCAAGAAGAGAGCCAAGAAGAGATAGGCCGCACCGCGTCAAGAAGAGACAGGCCGGACCGACCGCTTCTGGACGACCGTCCCGAGCAGGTGCATCTCGATGACGTCGTAGAGGATCTGCTGGGCGTACGGGTCGCCGTCGGCGAAGTCCTTGCCGTCCGCTCGCGCGATCACGCAGTAGACGAGGAAGTGCCCGCGGTAGTCCCAGCCGAGGTGCGTCGACGCCAGCGCCAGCGGCTTCGCCGCGTTCGTCGGCACGTACCCCTTGAACCGGCCCTGCCGGTTGTCGACGATCTGCTTGATCCGGTCGTACGCCGTCTTCGCCGCGTCGGTCGTGGCCAGGTTGAACACGCCTCCGGTGACGAGGTAGTCCCGCGTCGGTGAGCGCAGGGTCGCCCGGACGACCTGGGAGCAGCCCAGCCCGGCCAGGAGAGCGGCGATCCCGCCGTCGGCCGCGTTCTTGCAGGTGACCTGGTTCTGCGCCCCGATCAGCTGATAGGCGGGTTGCGCCGGGTCGATCGAGAGCTGTCGGCCGGGGAACACCTCGGCGGAGGTGAGCGGCCGCGGGTCGGCTTTGCGCGTACCGATGTCGCGCGGGAGCGCGGTGGGCTTCGGCTCGTTCGCCGTGGCGCGCGTACCGGCTTGCTCGTCGCGCAGGATCTGCCAGCTGCCGAAGCCGCACACCATCAGCAACACGAGCGCGGCCAGCCCGGCCAGGCTCGCCTTGAACCACGCCGTCGGGAACGCGTCCCAGAAACCGAAGGCCGGCGCCCGGTGCGATCGGGGGGCGGGTCGCCGGGCGGCGCGGCGCGTTTCGACTCTCGCCCGAGGGGATGTTTCGGACGAGTGCACCATTCCCATAGAAAGGGAGGATAGAGGATAATACCGATCTTCAGCCCCCGACAAGCCCGCCCATCGGCGTGATGGTGAAATGTGTCGTGACAGGCGAGCACTACTTCACGCCCGCGCCCGGTTCGGTCGCGCGCCCGCGTGAGGTCTCCTTCAGCATCGGCGGGCACGACTACACGCTCGCCGCGTCGACCGGCGTCTTCTCCTCGGACCGGCTCGACCCCGGCACCGCGGTCCTGCTCCGCAAGGCGGACCTGCCCGGCCCCGACACCCGCGGCACCCTGCTCGACCTCGGGTGCGGCTACGGTCCCATCACCGCCGTGCTCGCGACCGTCGCGCCGCTCGCGCAGGTGGTCGCGGTGGACGTCAACGAGCGGGCGCGGGAACTGGCCCGGCGCAATGCCGAGACGCTCGAGCTTGCCCAACGGGTACGCGTACAGGCGCCGGACGAGGTGGGCGACGAGGTCGAGTTCCAGCAGATCTGGTCCAACCCCCCGATTCACGTCGGGAAGTCGGAGCTGCACGGGTTGCTGCTGCGCTGGCTGCCCCGGCTGGCTCCCGACGGAGTGGCCTGGCTCGTCGTCGGGAAGAACCTCGGCGGGGACTCGCTGCAGAAGTGGTTGCAGGACCAAGGCTGGATCGTCGAGCGGCACGCCTCCCAGAAGGGGTTCCGCGTCCTGCGCGTCAGCCGGGACTAACGCGTACGCAGTCGCCGGGTCGCGTCGGCCCGTTCGGCCAGGGCGGACGCGTCCTCGGGATAGCCGACCTCGACCAGGGCCAGCCCATGCGGGGGCACCACCGGCACGTCGTCGGCTCGCTGCGTACGCGTGAGCAGGGTGGCCGGCCACGTCGTGGGCCGCCGCCCGTCCCCAGCCGTGAGCAGGCCGCCCATCAGGCTGCGAACCATGTTCTGGCAGAACGCGTCGGCCTGCACGGTGGCGACCAGGATGCCGTCGGGATCCCGCCGCCAATCCAGCCGGGTGATCCGCCGGATCGTCGTGGCGTTCTCCTTGCGCCGGCAGTACGCCGCGAAGTCGTGCTCACCGAGGAGCCCTTCGGCAGCCTCGTTCAGCCGGTCGAGATCGAGCCGTCGCGGCCAGGCCAGCGTGTCGCGGCGACGCAGCGGCTCGGCGCCGAACGGGGCATCGGTCACCCGGTACTCGTATCGGCGGTACAGCGCCGAGAACCGGGCGTCGAACTCCGGCGGCGCCTCCTGCGCTGTGCGTACCCGCAGATCGAGCGGGAGAAGCCCGGACAGCCGCCGGACCAGGGTCTCGCGCACCGCGGACCAGATGTCACCCGGGAGGTCGACGTGCGCGACCTGGCCGGTGGCGTGGACGCCGGCATCGGTGCGACCGGCGACTGTGAGCCCGGTCGCGGTGCCCGCGCCGAGGATCCGATCAAGCTCGGCCATGAGCACGCCCGCGACGGTACGCCGATCCGGCTGGACGGCCCAGCCGGAGAAGTCGGTGCCGTCATAGGAGAGGTCGAGCCGGATCCGCGTCATCTTGCCCCTCTGTCCGCCAGGACACGCAGCGAGCCGGCACCTTCGACAGATGCCGGCTCGCTGACGGGATGTGCTTACTTCTTGTCGTCGGCCTCGGCCTCGATCGCCTCGACCTCGGCGGCGGTGTCCTCGTCGGACACGTTCGCGGTGTCGTCGGCGTCGTCGGCCTTGCTCGCGACGGCCGGGGTCTCCTCGTCGGTGTCACCCGCGAGCGCCGCGACCACATCGGCCTTGGCGGCCTTCCGCTTCTCGGTCTTCGCGTTCGCGGTGGTGGCCACCTCGAGTTCCTCGACCAGTTCGATGATCGCCATCGGCGCGGCGTCGCCGCGGCGCGGGCCGATCTTCACGATGCGGGTGTAGCCGCCCGGCCGGTTCACGTAGCGCGGCGCGATCTGCTCGAAGAGCTCCACGAAGGTGTCCTTCTCGCGGATGACGCGACGGACGCGACGGCGGGCCGCCAGGTCGTCACGCTTGGCGAAGGTCACCAGACGCTCGGCGATCGGCCGGAGCCGCTTCGCCTTGGTCTCCGTGGTGGTGATCCGGCCGTGCTTGAACAGCGAAGTCGCCAGGTTGGCGAGCATCAGCCGCTCGTGCGCGGGGCTGCCGCCGAGGCGGGGGCCCTTGGTGGGCGTGGGCATGGTTCTGCTCCCTGTGTGGTGGCGGCAGCGGGTTACAGCTGCTCGGTCTCGCGGTAGTCGTCGACGTCGGTGTCCGAGTCGGCGTCGTCATAGTCGGCGTCGCCGTAGGAGTCGACGACGTTCGCCGGGTCGAAGCTGGGCGCCGAGTCCTTCAGGCCCAGGCCCATTCCGGCCAGCTTCATCTTGACCTCGTCGATCGACTTCTGCCCGAAATTCCTTATATCGAGGAGGTCGGCCTCGGTACGCCCGATCAGCTCACCGACGGTGTTGATCCCCTCGCGCTTGAGGCAGTTGTACGAGCGAACGGTGAGGTCCAGCTCCTCGATCGGCAGCGCCAGGTCGGCAGCGAGCTGCGCGTCCTGCGGCGACGGGCCGATGTCGATGCCCTCGGCGGTCTCGTCCAGCTCCCGGCACAGCCCGAACAGCTCGACCAGGGTCGAGCCGGCCGACGCCAGCGCGGTACGCGGAGAGATCGAGGCCTTGGTCTCGACGTCGATGATCAGGCGGTCGAAGTCCGTGCGCTGCTCGACACGGGTGGCTTCGACACGGTAGGTCACCTTGAGCACGGGCGAGTAGATCGAGTCGACCGGAATCCGGCCGATCTCGGCGCCACCCTGCTTGTTCTGCGCCGCGGTGACGTAGCCCCGGCCGCGCTCGACCGTCAGCTCCATGTCCAGCCGGCCCTTGCTGTTGAGCGTCGCCAGCTTCAGGTCCGGGTTGTGCACCGAGACACCGGCCGGGGGCTGGATGTCACCGGCGGTCACGTCGCCCGGGCCCTGCTTGCGCAGGTACATGCTGACCGGCTCGTCGTGCTCGGAGCTGACCGACAGCTCCTTGACGTTCATGACGAGCTCGACCACGTCCTCCTTGACCCCGGGGATCGTGGTGAACTCGTGCAGGACACCGTCGACCTTGATGCTCGTCACGGCAGCGCCGGGGATCGAGCTGAGCAGGGTACGACGGAGCGAGTTGCCGAGCGTGTAGCCGAAGCCCGGCTCCAGCGGCTCGATGGTGAACCGGGAGCGAACCTCGCTGATCGACTCTTCGGTAAGAGTCGGCCGCTGCGTGATGAGCACTTCGTGTCTCTTCTCTTTCAGGAGCGCCCGCTATATGACGCTCGCCGTGAGTGACCGGCGCGCCCTTTCGGACGCGCCGGCCGGAGCCCTTACTTGGAGTAGAGCTCGACGATGAGCTGCTCCTGGACCTGGGTGTCGATGGCACCCCGGGCCGGAAGCGAGTGAACCAGGATCTTGAGCTGGCTGGGGATCGCCTCGAGCCACGCCGGAACGGTGCGGCTGCCCGCCTCGCCCTGCGCGACCTGGAACGGGGTCAGCTCCTTCGACTTCGTCCGGACCTCGACGATGTCGTGGTCCGAGACGCGGTACGACGGGATGTCGACCTTCTTGCCGTTCACCGTGAAGTGACCGTGCTTGACCAGCTGACGGGCGTGGTCGCGGGACTTGGCGTAGCCAGCCCGGTAGACCACGTTGTCCAGCCGCGACTCGAGAATCTGCAGCAGCACCTCACCGGTCTTGCCAGCCTTGCGGTTGGCCTCCTCGTAGTAGGTGCGGAACTGCTTCTCCAGCACGCCGTAGATCCGGCGGGCCTTCTGCTTCTCACGCAGCTGGAGCAGGTATTCGGTGTCCTTGGTGCGGCCGCGACCGTGCTGCCCGGGCGGGAACGGCCGGGACTCGAACGGGCACTTCGGCCCGTCGCACTTGCTGCCCTTCAGGAACAGCTTGGTCTTCTCGCGACGGCAGCGGCGGCAGTCGGCGCCGGTGTAACGAGCCATCTTCCTCTATCTCCCCTTAGACCCGACGACGCTTCGGCGGACGGCATCCGTTGTGCGGCTGCGGCGTGACGTCGGAGATGACCCCGACCTCAAGACCAGCGGCGGTCAGCGAACGGATGGCGGTCTCGCGGCCCGAACCCGGGCCCTTGACGAACACGTCGACCTTGCGCATGCCGTGCTCCATGGCGCGGCGGGCAGCGGCCTCGGCGGCCAGCTGCGCGGCGAACGGCGTCGACTTCCGGGAGCCCTTGAATCCGACCTGGCCGGCGGAGGCCCAGGAGATCACAGCACCGGTCGGGTCCGTGATGGACACGATGGTGTTGTTGAAGGTGCTCTTGATGTGCGCCTGCCCGTGGGAGACGTTCTTGCGTTCCTTACGCCGGACCTTCTTGACGGGTGTCCCGGCGCGTGCCTTCGGCGGCATAGTTCTATGCGCTCCTTCTCGATCCAGCTACTACTTCTTGCCGGGCTTCTTCTTGCCCGCGACAGTCCGCTTCGGACCCTTGCGCGTACGCGCGTTGGTCCGCGTGCGCTGACCACGGACGGGCAGGCCCTTGCGGTGCCGGATGCCCGCGTAGCAGCCGATCTCCACCTTGCGGCGGATGTCAGCGGCGACCTCGCGGCGCAGGTCGCCCTCTACCTTGAAATTGGCTTCGATGTGATCACGAAGCTGAACGACCTCTTCGTCGGTGAGGTCCCTCGCCCGCTTGTTGGGGTCGATACCGGTGGCCGCGAGCGTCTGAGCCGCTCGCGTACGGCCAACGCCGAAGATGTAGGTCAGCGCGATCTCCATGCGCTTCTCGCGCGGGAGGTCGACGCCCAGAAGACGTGCCATGTGTGGGCTAGCTCCTCGTGGATGTGGCGGAGGTCTGTACCCGGCCCCTTCCCCACCTGCCCGGATGGGGCCCCGGCCTCCGACCGGGGGTCAGCCACGAGAGTTTCCCCGATGGGGACGTCCCCGCGGCCGGGACGAGCTATTCGGACGTGCGTGATCTGCGGACGCGTTCAGCGCCGGGGCTCAGCCCTGGCGCTGCTTGTGGCGCGGGTCGTCACAGATGACCATGACCCGGCCGTGCCGGCGGATGACGCGGCACTTGTTGCAGATCTTCTTGACGCTCGGCTTGACCTTCACGGTTCGCCTTTACTCCGGTTTTGGACACGGACATGCGTCCGATGTCGGTGTGCTGTTGCTACTTGTAGCGGTAGACGATCCGGCCCCGCGTGAGGTCATAGGGCGACAGCTCTACGACCACCCGGTCTTCGGGCAGGATGCGGATGTAGTGCTGGCGCATCTTTCCGCTGATGTGGGCCAAGACCTTGTGACCATTGGCCAGCTCCACCCGGAACATTGCGTTCGGGAGTGGCTCGATGACCCGGCCCTCGATCTCGATGGCCCCGTCCTTCTTCGGCATGTCCTCCGCTACCTGACATCGGCTGCATTGATTGGCTCACGTTGTCCTCGCGCAGGTGGCCCGGGAACCCGGGTCGCCGGCACGCCAGCCGCGGCACTGTCATCCGCCGGAGCATTGGCAGGCATGACAGAGGGGACGCGGTGCGCCGTTGAGCCAGTCTACGCGGCCATATGCATCGACGCCAAATCAGGGTCCGCCGCACCCGCGGTCGGGCGCGTCACAACCGGCGCGTCGTGATCTCCGTTACGCCACGCCGGTACGCAGCGGAGGTACGCAGCGGAGTTACACGGCGGACGCGGTGACCAGATCGCCGAGGCGGTCGCGCCCGCCGTCCTCCGCGGTGAACACCCAGACGCCGTCCTCGTAGAGGCCGATCGAGTGCTCGACATGGGCGGCGTACGAGCCGTCGACGCTCACCACCGTCCAGCCGTCGCCCAGTTCAAGCGTACGCGGAGAGCCCATCGTGATCATCGGCTCGATCGCCAGCGCCATCCCTGGCACGAGGAACGGACCCTTGCCGGGTCGGCCGTGGTTGAGGATGTGCGGATCCTGGTGCATCTCGGTGCCGATGCCGTGGCCGCCGTAGCCGTCGACGATGCCGTAGCGCCGCCGCGTTCCGGTCACCCGGCCGACGAGGGCCGACTTCTCGCCCCGGATCGAGGCCTGGATCGCGTACGAGATGTCGGTGAGCCGGCCGCGGCCGGACCGCACCCCGCGGGCGGTGGCGGCGATCCCCGCCCACATCGCGTCCTCCGCGACCGCGGCCATCCGCGTCAGCTCCGGCGCGGCCGCACCGACCCCGACGGTGACCGCCGAGTCGCCGTGCCAGCCGTCCAGGATCGCGCCGCAGTCGATGGAGATCAGATCACCGTCGGCCAGCACCTGGCCACCGGACGGGATGCCGTGCACGATCTGCTCGTTGACCGAGGCGCAGATCGAGGCGGGGAAACCCTGGTAGCCCTTGAACGACGGGATCGCACCGGCGTCCCGGATGACCTTCTCGGCGATCGCGTCGAGATCGGCGGTGGAGATCCCCGGCCGCACGGCCTCGCGCATCGCGGCCAGGGCCGCGGCCACGACCAGACCGGCCTGCCGCATCTTCGCGAGCTGGGCCGGCGTTTTGACCTGAATGTCGAGCTGGTGACGCATTAGACCAGACTAAGTCAGTCCCGGAGGGCACATCCTCGGGGCGGGCGGATAGCGGCGTCAGCCACCGTAGGAGCGCAGGGCGTCGATCGCGCGCGCGGTGACGTCCTCCACCGGGCCGGTGGCGTCGATGCCCACCAGCTTGTTCTGGGCGCCGTAGTAGTCCGCCAGCGGTGCGGTGTCACGCTCGTAGACGCGCAGCCGCTCCGCGATCGTCTCCGGCTTGTCGTCGTCGCGCTGGTACAACGAACCGTTGCACCGGTCGCAGACGCCCTCCTTGGTGGGCGGGTCGAACTCGACGTGCCAGATCTTGCCGCAGTTGTGGCAGGTACGCCGCCCGGACAGCCGCCGGATCACCTCGTCGTTGTCGACGACGAGTTCCAGCACCAGGTCGAGCGCCGCACCGGCGTCGGCGAGCATCTTGTCGAGCGCGGTCGCCTGCGGCACCGTACGCGGAAAGCCGTCGAGCAGGAAACCGTCGGCGGCGTCGGGCTCGGCCAACCGGTCCCGCACCATGTTGATGGTGACCTCGTCCGGGACG
Organism: Hamadaea sp. NPDC051192; assembly: GCF_040682475.1. Taxonomy (NCBI): domain Bacteria; kingdom Bacillati; phylum Actinomycetota; class Actinomycetes; order Micromonosporales; family Micromonosporaceae; genus Hamadaea; species Hamadaea sp. NPDC051192. Next base: position 43,346 of record NZ_JBFBAZ010000028.1, on the reverse strand, counting down.
AGCCCGCCGGAATCCATGTACCGCTTGGCTTCCAGCCCCAGCGGCGTGCCCTGGGACACGTTCGCCCGGAAGATGTCGCCGGTGGAGATCTTGGGCACGGAGAGGGTCGAGGCGATGAACTCCGCCTGCGTACCCTTCCCCGCGCCCGGCGGGCCGACGAGAACCAGCCTCATCGCAGGAAGCCTTCGTAGTTCCGCTGCATGAGCTGGCTTTCGATCTGCTTGACCGTCTCCAGGCCGACGCCGACCATGATCAGTACCGCGGTGCCACCGAACGGGAAGTTCTGGTAGCTGCTGCCGCCGAGCCACATGAAGAAGAAGTTCGGCAGGACCGCGATGATGCCCAGGTAGAGGGCGCCCGGCAGGGTGATCCGGGTCAGGATGAAGTCCAGGTAGTCGGCGGTGGGCTTGCCCGGCCGGATGCCCTGCACGAACCCGCCGTACTTCTTCATGTTGTCGGCCACCTCAGTCGGGTTGAAGGTGATCGACACGTAGAAGTAGGTGAAGAAGATGATCAGCAGGAAGTAGGTCAGGATGTAGACCCAGTCGCTCGGGTTGGCCAGGTGCCGGTCGACCCACGTCCAGACCTTGCCCGGGTCGTCGCTCTTGGTGAACTGGAGCGCCAACTGCGGCAGGTAGAGCAGGGACGAGCCGAAGATGACCGGGATGACGCCGGCCTGGTTGACCTTGAGCGGGATGTAGGTCGAGGTACCGCCGTACATACGCCGGCCGACCATGCGCTTGGCGTACTGCACGGGGATCCGGCGTTGCGCCTGCTCGATGTAGACCACGGCGGCGATGATCGCGACGACCAGGACCAGTACGCCGACGAACCAGTACGCGCCCTTGGACTTGTAGATCTGCCAGCCCTCGGCGGGAAGCCGGGCGGCGATCGAGGTGAAGATCAGGACGGACATGCCGTTGCCGATCCCGCGGTCGGTGATCAGCTCGCCCAGCCACATGATGACGCCGGTACCGGCGGTCATCGTGATCACGAGCGAGGCCAGGGTCAGCCACTGCGGGATCGCGGTCTGCGGGATGATCTCGACGCCGGCCGGGCAGGCGTTGCCGAACAGCTGGCCGGACTTGCCGAGCGCGACGAACGCGGACGACTGCAGGACGGCCAGACCCAGGGTCAGGTACCGGGTGTACTGCGTGATCTTCGCCTGGCCGGACTGGCCTTCCTTGCGCAGCTGCTCGAGCCGCGGGATCACGACGGTCAGCAGCTGCAGGATGATCGACGCGGTGATGTAGGGCATGATGCCCAGCGCGAACACCGACAGCGAGAGCAGCGCTCCGCCGGAGAAGAGGTTCAGCAGGCTGAAGATCCCGTTGGTGTCCCCCGCCTGTGCGTTCTTGATGCACTCCTGGACGTTGCCGTAGGAGACGCCGGGGCTGGGAATGGTGGCACCGAGCCGGTAAAGCGCGATGATGGCCGCCGTGAACAGCAGCTTCTTGCGCAGGTCAGGCGTCTTGAACGCACTGAGAAACGCGGAGAGCAACTCTATCCTCCTGCGCGAGGCGACCTTTTCGGGGTCGGTGGCGGGGGCGTGACGGGATGGCTACGGGACGAATCCCATAGCTGGGTTTGGACTGTAACAGTCCAAGGGTGGTTCTGCTCAGGGGTGTCGACACATTATTTGCCTCAGTGCCCCTGGACCTGTGCTAAAAGCAAGGCGCCGACTGCCGGCTCCACAGAAGGAAGCAGCAGCCGGCGCCCTGATTGCCCGTGCGTAACAGCTCGATGGCTTGCCACCGAGCCTGCCTGGCTTACAGCTCGGTGGCGGTGCCACCCGCGGCGGCGATCTTCTCCTTGGCGGACGCGCTGAACGCGTGCGCCGAGATCTGGAGAGCGATGCCGCCGAGGTCGCCGGTGCCGAGCACCTTGACCGGCTGGCCCTTGCGGACCGCACCGGCCTCGGCCAGCTCCTGCGGGCCGACCTGGCCGCCGTTCGGGAACAGCTCGGCCAGCCGGTCCAGGTTCACGACCTGGAAGACGACCTTGAACTTGTTCTTGAAGCCCTTCAGCTTCGGCAGGCGCATGTGGATGGGCATCTGCCCACCCTCGAACGCCGCCGAGACCTGGTAACGGGCCTTCGTACCCTTCGTACCGCGACCGGCGGTCTTACCCTTGGAGCCCTCACCGCGACCGACACGGGTCTTCGCGGTCTTGGCGCCGGCTGCCGGACGGAGGTGGTGGACCTTGATCGTCATCAGTCGACCTCCTCAACCTTGACCAGGTGGTTCACCGCGAAGATCATCCCGCGAATCTCGGGACGGTCCTCCTTGACGACCACATCGTTGATCCGCTTCAGGCCGAGCGAACGCAGAGACTCGCGCTGGTTGAACTTGGCGCCGATCTCGGACCGGACCTGCGTAACCTTCAGCCGCGCCATCACGCACCCGCTCCCGCGCGCAGTGCCAGCATGCGAGCCGGGGCCACGTCCTCGACCGGCAGACCGCGGCGAGCGGCGACAGCCTCAGGCGACTCCAGCATCCGCAGCGCCTTCACGGCGGCGTGGACGATGTTGATCGGATTGGACGAGCCGAGGCTCTTGGAGAGCACGTCGTGGATGCCGGCGCACTCCAGCACGGCACGCACCGGGCCACCGGCGATGACACCGGTACCAGCGCTCGCCGGCTTCAGCAGGACGACGCCCGCGGCGTCCTCGCCCAGCACCGGGTGCGGGATGGACGAACCGATCCGCGGCACCTTGAAGAAGTGCTTCTTGGCCTCCTCGACACCCTTGGCGATCGCCGCGGGCACCTCCTTGGCCTTGCCATAGCCGACGCCGACCGTGCCGTCGCCGTCGCCCACCACGACCAGCGCGGTGAAGCTGAACCGACGACCGCCCTTGACGACCTTCGCGACGCGGTTGATCGTGACGACCCGCTCGATGTGCGGGGTCTTCTCGACCGGCGCGCGGTCCCGGCCGCCGTCGCGACGGTCGCCGCGACCGCGACGCTGACCGTCGCCGGACTCGTTGCTGTTACCGGACCCGGAGCCCCGGCGCTGTGGACCTGCCATTATTCGATCCACTCCTTCCTAGAACTCGAGCCCGCCGCTGCGGGCCGCGTCTGCCAGAGCCGCAATACGGCCGGCGTAGCGGTTGCCGCCACGGTCGAACACAACCTTGCTGATGCCCGCAGCCTTGGCGCGCTCGGCCACCAGAGCGCCCACCTTCGTGGCGAGGTCGCTCTTGGTGCCCTCGGCGCCCCGGATCGAGGCGTCCATGGAAGAGGCCGACACGAGGGTGTGACCCTTGATGTCGTCCACGATCTGCACGGTGATCTGCCGCAGGCTGCGGGTGACCACCAGACGCGGCCGCTCCGCCGTTCCGCTGAGGTTCTTGCGGATCCGGAAGTGCCGGCGCGCCTTGCCGACGGCGCGCTGAGCCGCGACGCCGCTGCGGCGCTTGAGGAGCTGGGCGCTCACTTCTTACCTGCCTTTCCAGCCTTGCGGCGGATGACCTCGTCCGTGTACTTGACACCCTTGCCCTTGTAGGGCTCCGGCGGACGGATCTTCCTGATCTTCGCGGAGACCTCGCCGACCAGCTGCTTGTCGATACCCGACACGTGGAACAGCGTCGGCCGCTCCACCGTGAAGGTGATGCCCGCGGGGGCGGCCACCAACACCGGGTGCGAGAAGCCCAGGGCGAACTCGAGGTCCGAGCCCTTGGCGGTGACGCGGTAACCCGTGCCGTTGATCTCCAGGCTCTTGCGGTAGCCCTCGGTGACGCCGACGATCATGTTGGCGACCAGGGTACGCGAGAGTCCGTGCAGCTCCTTGGCGCGGCGCTCGTCGTTCGGGCGGCTGATGAGCACCTCGCCGCTCTCACTGCGCTCGGCAGTGATCGGCTCGGCGAGGGTGTGCTCGAGAGCGCCCTTGGGGCCCTTGACCTTGACGGTCGGGCCATCGATGGTGATGTCGACCCCGGTCGGGACCGGGATCGCCTTACGTCCGATTCGCGACATTGCAGACCTTCCTCACCAGACGTAGGCGAGGACTTCCCCGCCCACCCCTCGCTTGCGGGCCTGCCGATCGGTGAGCAGTCCCTGGGACGTCGAGATGATCGCCACGCCCAAGCCGCCGAGCACCTTGGGGAGCTCCTGCGAACGGGCGTAGACCCGAAGGCCGGGCTTGGAGACCCGGCGGATGCCGGCGAGGCTGCGCTCACGGCTCGGGCCGTACTTGAGGTCGACCGTCAGCGTCTTGCCGACAGCCCCCTCCTCGGGCTCCTCAACCGCCCAGGCGGAGATGTAGCCCTCGGCCTTGAGGACCTCGGCGATGTTCGCCTTGATCTTCGAGTAGGGCATCTGCACCCGGTCGTGATACGCCTGGTTGGCGTTACGCAGACGCGTCAGCATGTCTGCGATTGGGTCGGTCATCGTCATGGTTTGTCTTAACCTCTCTCGCCGCGGTTCCGCCGGCTGCCGGACGATCCCGGCCGGGGCCTACGGCGAAGCAAGTATTCGGTCGCCAACGGCCCCTTGAGGCCGCTGGAGATGTGATCGTTTACCACGAAGCCTTCGACACGCCGGGCAGCTCGCCACGGTGCGCCATCTCCCGGATGCAGACCCGGCAGAGACCGAACTTCCGGTAGACGGACTTCGGCCGACCACACCGCTGGCAGCGGGTGTAGGCACGCACGGCGAACTTCGGCTTCGCGGCCGCCTTGATGATCAGCGCCTTCTTGGCCATATCAGTTCTCCTTGAACGGGAAGCCCAGCAGCTTCAGCAGCGCCCGGCCCTCATCGTCGGTCGTGGCGCTGGTCACCAGGGTGATGTCCATGCCCCGAACCGAGTCGATCCGGTCCTGGTCGATCTCGTGGAAGACCGACTGCTCGGTCAGACCGAACGTGTAGTTGCCGTGCCCGTCGAGCTTGCGCCCGTCCAGACCGCGGAAGTCACGGATACGCGGCAGGGCGATCGCCAGCAGCCGGTCCAGGAACTCCCACATGCGGTCGCCGCGCAGGGTCACCTTCGCGCCGATCGGCATACCCTCGCGCAGCTTGAACTGCGCGATGGACTTGGTCGCCTTCCGGATCTGCGGCTTCTGGCCGGTGATGGCCGTCAGGTCGCGAACCGCACCGTCGATCTTCTTGGCGTCGCGGGCGGCCTCGCCCACACCCATGTTCACGACGATCTTGGTCAGCCCCGGAACCTGCATCGGGTTGGCGTACTGGAACTGCTCACGCAGCGCCGGCACGATCTGCTCCCGGTACTTGGTCTTCAAGCGGGGAAGGGTCTTCTCAACAGTCGCCGTCGACATCACAGCTCCTTGCCGCTGCGGCGGGAGATACGGACCTTGCTGCCGTTCTCGTCGATCTTGTAACCCACCCGGGTCGGCTTCCCATCCTCCAGGTACGCGACCTTCGAGATGTGGATCGGCGCTTCCTGAGTGACGATGCCGCCGCTCTTCGCGCCCCGCTGGGTGGTGCGGATCTTGGTGTGCTTCTTGATCCGGTTGACGCCCTCGACCAGGACCTTCTCGATCCTCGGGTAGGCCGCGATGACCTTGCCCTCGATGCCCTTGTCCTTGCCGGAGATCACCACTACGGTGTCGCCCTTCTTGATCTTCATGATCAGAGCACCTCCGGGGCGAGCGAAATAATCTTCATGAACCGCTTGTCCCGCAGCTCCCGGCCGACCGGGCCGAAGATGCGGGTACCGCGCGGGTCGCCACCGTCCTTGATGATGACAGCGGCGTTCTCGTCGAACTTGATGTACGAGCCGTCGGGCCGGCGCTTCTCCTTGGCCGTCCGGACGATGACCGCCTTGACGACATCGCCCTTCTTCACCCCGGCGCCCGGGATGGCGTCCTTGACGGTGGCCACGATGACGTCGCCGATGCTCGCGTAGCGCCGACCCGAACCACCGAGAACGCGGATGCACAGAATCTCCCGGGCACCCGTGTTGTCGGCGACTCGCAGTCGCGACTCCTGCTGGATCACGTCAACTCCTGTATGTCTGCCAGTTCTCCGGAGTACCGAAGCTTGGCGGAACTCGTCCCCACCCCGCGGAACCGGGCGAACCGGCCCCGCGGAGCGTGGGCTGTCTTATTTGCCGGGGGAAGCCCAGCCGTCACTTGGCCTTCTCGAGGATCTCCACGACCCGCCACCGCTTGGTGGCGGACAGCGGACGAGTCTCCATCAGGAGCACCCGGTCACCGATGCCGCACGCGTTCTGCTCGTCGTGCGCCTTCAGCTTGCTGGCACGGCGCAGAACCTTGCCGTACAGCGGGTGCTTGACCCGGTCCTCGACCTCGACGACCACGGTCTTGTCCATCTTGTCGCTGACCACCAGGCCCTCGCGCACCTTACGCGAGGTCCGCTCGGCGGCCTTCTCGTTGGTCTCACTCATGTTGATTACGCCACCTCAGTCGGCGCGGCTGAGAGCCCCAGCTCGCGCTCACGCATGATCGTGTAGATCCGGGCGATGTCCTTGCGGATGACCTGCAGCCGCCGGTTGTTGTCCAGCTGCCCGGTCGCACCCTGCACGCGGAGGTTGAACAGCTCCGCCTTGGCCTCCCGCAGCTTCGTGACCAACTCCTCGCCGGAGAGTTCACGCAGCTCGGCCGACTTCGTGCCCGCCGCCATCACATTTCACCCACTTCACGCGTCACGATGCGGCACTTCATCGGGAGCTTGTGGATCGCGCGACGCATCGCCTCACGCGCGATCGCCTCGTTCGGGAACTGCATCTCGAAGAGAATGCGGCCCGGCTTGACGTTCGCGACCCACCACTCCGGCGAGCCCTTACCGGAACCCATCCGGGTCTCGGCGGGCTTCTTGGTCAGGGCCTGGTCCGGGTAGACCGTGATCCAGACCTTGCCACCACGACGAATGTGACGGGTCATCGCGATACGCGCCGACTCGATCTGGCGGTTCGTGACGTACGCCGACTCGAGCGCCTGGATGCCGAACTCGCCGAACACCACCCGGTTGCCGCCCTTCGACGCGCCATGGCGGTCGGGGTGGTGCGGCTTGCGGAAGCCCTTTGGGGGCTTGCGCGGCATCAGCATTGATCAGCCCTCCTGCGTCTGCACCGGCGCGGCCTCGGGAGCCGCCTCGGTGGTGTTCTCGGTACCGGCGGCAGCCGCGGCGGCCGCCCGGCCGGCCTCGGTGCCACCCGCGGTGGTGCCGGACGAGCCCGACCGGGTGCGGCGCGGCCGCTCCGGACGATCGGCCCGCTCACGACGCGGGCGCTGCGCGCCGGCGTCGGCCAGGGCCTCACGGCCCGGGACGGCGTCACCCTTGTAGATCCAAACCTTCACGCCGATGCGGCCGAAGGTCGTACGCGCCTCGAAGAAGCCGTACTCGATGTTGGCCCGCAGCGTGTGCAGCGGGACCCGGCCCTCGCGGTAGAACTCCGTGCGGCTCATCTCGGCGCCGCCCAGGCGGCCCGAGACCTGCACCCGGATGCCCCGCACGAGCGGGTTCTTCATCGCCGACTGCATCGACTTGCGCATCGCCCGACGGAAGCTGACCCGGCTGGACAGCTGCTCGGCGACGCCCTGCGCCACGAGCTGCGCGTCCGACTCGGGATTCTTCACCTCGAGGATGTTCAGCTGGACCTGCTTGCCGGTGAGCTTCTCCAGCTCACCGCGCAGGCGCTCGGCCTCCGCACCCTTCCGGCCGATGACGATGCCCGGCCGGGCGGTGTGGATGTCGACGCGCACCTTGTCGCGGGTCCGCTCGATGTCGACCTTGGAGATGCCGGCGCGCTCGAGGCCCTTCGACATCATCTTCCGGATCTTGACATCCTCGCCGATGTAGTCCTTGTACAGCTTGTCGGCGTACCAGCGGGACTTCCAGTCGGTCGAGATGCCGAGCCGGAAGCCGGTCGGGTGAACTTTCTGACCCATTACTCGGTCTCCTCCTGCTCGGCGGTCTCGGCCTGGGCGGGCGCGGCCTTCGCCGGCGTCGCCTTCGCGGCCGCTGCCTTCTTCGCGGCCCGAGCCGGCGTACGCGGAGCGACGGCCTCCACCTCGATGGTGATGTGGCACGTGCGCTTGCGGATGCGGTACGCCCGGCCCTGCGCCCGCGGCCGGAACCGCTTCAGCGTCGGGCCCTCGTCCACGTACGCGGCGCTGACCAGGAGCGCGTCCGGGTCCAGCCGCTCGTTGTTCTCCGCGTTCGCGATGGCACTGGCGAGCACCTTGTACACGGGCTCACTGGCCGCCTGCGGCGCGAACTGCAGCACCGTGAGAGCCTCCTTCGCGGGCAGACCGCGGACGAGGTTCACCACACGGCGCGCCTTGGTGGCGGACAGGCGCACGTGGCGGGCTACAGCCCGGGCACCGGGCGCCTGCGCGTCCTGGGTAGGCATTTCGTGTTTCCCCTTGATCCTCAACGGTCCACCGTCAGCGACGGCGGCTCTTCCGGTCGTCCTTCTCGTGACCCTTGAACGTGCGGGTCAGCGCGAACTCGCCGAGCTTGTGCCCGACCATCGCTTCGCTCACGAAGACCGGGACGTGCTTGCGTCCGTCGTGCACCGCGATCGTGTGCCCGAGCATCTCGGGGATGATCGTGGAACGCCGCGACCAGGTCTTGATGACGTTCTTGGAGCCCTTCTCGTTCTGAACTTCCACCTTCTTGAGCAGGTGGTCGTCGATGAACGGGCCCTTCTTCAGGCTGCGAGGCATCTTCTATCTCCCTCAGCCGCGCTTGCGGTTCGCGTAGCGGCGGCGAACGATCAGCCGGTCACTCGGCTGGCCCTTACGACGGGTGCGGCCCTCGGGCTTACCCTGCGGGTTCACCGGGTGGCGACCACCGGAGGTCTTGCCCTCACCACCACCGTGCGGGTGGTCGACCGGGTTCATGGCGACACCACGGACGGTCGGGCGCTTGCCCTTCCAGCGCATGCGGCCGGCCTTGCCCCAGTTGATGTTGGACTGCTCGGCGTTGCCGATCTCGCCAACCGTGGCGCGGCAGCGGACGTCCACCTTGCGGATTTCGCCGGACGGCATACGCAGCGTGGCGTAGTCCTCCTCGCGACCCAGCAGCTGGATGCCGGTGCCCGCCGAACGGGCCAGCTTCGAGCCACCGCCCGGACGCAGCTCCACGTTGTGCACCGTGGTGCCGACCGGGATGTTGCGCAGCGGCAGGTTGTTGCCCGGCTTGATGTCCGCGCCGGTGCCCGACTCGACCGCGTCGCCCTGCTTCAGGTCCTTCGGCGCCAGGATGTAGCGCTTCTCGCCGTCGGCGTAGTGCAGCAGCGCGATCCGCGCGGTCCGGTTCGGGTCGTACTCGATGTGCGCGACCTTGGCGGGGATGCCGTCCTTGTCCGCCCGCTTGAAGTCGATCAGACGGTACTGGCGCTTGTGACCGCCGCCCTGGTGCCGGGTGGTGATCCGGCCGTGGACGTTGCGGCCGCCCTTCTTGGGCAGCGGCACGACGAGCGACTTCTCCGGGGTAGACCGGGTGATCTCCGCGAAGTCGGCGACACTCGAGCCTCGGCGGCCCGGCGTCGTCGGCTTGTACTTACGAATAGCCATTGTCTTATACCCCTCAGCTCACCGGTCCGCCGAAGACCTCGATGCGGTCTCCATCGGCCAGCTTCACCATGGCGCGCTTGGTGTCCTTGCGCTTGCCCCAACCGTTGCGGGTCCGCTTGCGCTTGCCCTCGCGGTTGAGCGTGTTCACCGTGAGCACGCGTACGTTGAAGATCTGCTCGATCGCGATCTTGATCGCGGTCTTGTTGGCATCCGGGTGCACGAGGAACGTGTACCAGTTGCGCGTGAGCTCGCTGTAGCTCTTCTCGGAGACGACCGGGGCGACGATGATGTCCCGCGGGTCGGCGATGGTGGTCACTTGTCACCCTCCTCGGTGCCCGTACGAACGCCGAGGAACTCCTCCAGCGCCTCCTTCGTGAAGATCACGTGGTCGGCGACGAGGACGTCGTACGTGTTGAGCTGGCCGGCCTCGATGAGGTGCACCAGCGGCAGGTTGCGCAGGCTGACCCAGTTCAGCTCGTCCTCCGCGCCCAGTACCACCAGCGACTTCGCCTCGTCGACGCCGATCGCCTTCAGAGTGGCCAGAGCCGCCTTCGTCGACGGCTGCTCGCCGTCCACGAACGCCTCGACCACGTGCACCCGGCTCTCGCGCGCCCGGTCCGAGAGGGCGCCACGCAGCGCGGCGGCCTTCATCTTCTTGGGGGTGCGCTGGCTGTAGTCACGCGGCACGGGGCCGTGGACGACGCCACCACCGGCGAACTGCGGCGCCCGGGTCGAACCCTGGCGAGCGCGACCGGTGCCCTTCTGCTTGTACGGCTTCCTGCCACCACCGGACACCTCGCCGCGGGACTTCGCCTTGTGCGTACCCTGACGGGCCGCGGCGAGCTGCGCCGTGACGACCTGGTGCATCAGCGGGATGTTGGCCTGGACGTCGAAGATGTCGCTGGGCAGCTCGACCGAACCGGCCTTGGCACCGTCGACGCCGATAACGTCAACCGCGGTCACTTCTTCGCACCACCCTTCTTGTCCTTCGCCGCCGAGCGAACCAGCACCAGGGCGCCCTTGGGGCCCGGGATGGCGCCGCGCACCAGCAGCAGGTTGTTCTCGACGTCGATCGCCTGAACCGTGAGGCCCTGCGCGGTGTACCGCACGCCACCCATCCGGCCGGCCATGCGGACGCCCTTGAAGACGCGACCGGGGGTCGCGCAGGCGCCGATGGAGCCCGGCGAGCGGTGCTTGCGCTCGACACCGTGCGAGGACTTCAGGCCGTGGAAGCCGTGACGCTTCATCACACCCGCGAAGCCCTTGCCCTTGGTCTTGCCGGTGACGTCGATCGCCTGGCCCGCCGCGAACGTGTCGACGGTGAGCTCCTGGCCGAGCGTGTACTCGCCGGCGTCAGCCGTGCGCAGCTCGACGATGTGCCGACGGGGCGCGACGCCGGCCTTGGCGAAGTGACCACCGCGCGGCTTGTTGACCTTCCGCGGGTTGATCGCGCCATAGGCGAGCTGAACGGCCGAGTAACCGTCGACGTCGGCGGTGCGGACCTGGGTCACCACATTCGGGCTGACCTCGACGACCGTCACCGGTACGACCTTGTTGTTGTCCCACAGCTGGGTCATGCCCAGCTTGGCGCCCAGGAGGCCCTTGACTTGCCTGTCCATGAGTGTCCGGTCCCTACAGCTTGATCTCGATGTCGACGCCTGCCGGCAGGTCGAGACGCATAAGCGAGTCGACCGTCTTGGGGGTCGGGTCGATGATGTCGATCAGACGCTTGTGCGTACGCATCTCGAAGTGCTCGCGCGAGTCCTTGTACTTGTGCGGCGAGCGGATCACGCAGAAGCGGTTGATCTCCGTGGGCAGCGGCACCGGGCCCGCGACCTGAGCGCCCGTACGAGTCACCGTCTCGACGATCTTGCGTGCCGACGAGTCGACGACCTCGTGGTCGTAGGCCTTGAGCCGGATGCGGATCTTCTGTCCCGCCATGGTGGCTTCTGTTTCCTTCTCTCGTTGTGACCCTCGCCGGAGTGTGTCCGCCGGCGGTTTCAGGCCGTCCGCTCTCTTCTTGTCAACCCGTCTGAGCTGCTCAATCAGAGCTCGTCCGGCTGGTCCTTCCGACCCCCGCGGTCGGGCGTGTCGCGCGTCGGGCCAGTCTGCATCCCCACAAGGGTTGGGATTGACCCGGCGAGCGTCACGCCCGCACAAGGGGCTGGGCGACGCCCGCGATGGCCGTCTTCAGACGGATCGCCGGCCCCGCGGTGGCCGGTGCACCGACGCCCACATCAGTGGGCAGGCGCGAACCAGCCGCAACGCAACCTGTTCATTATGCCGTACTGGGTGCGGCAATGTGAAATCGGGGTGCCGACCTTCACGCCGGGCGAGCCTGGCGTGTGGCCCAGATCATGCAGCGGGCGCCCCGACGGATCGGGGCGCCCGCTGATAGATCACTTGAGGATCTTGGTGACCCGGCCGGCGCCGACGGTGCGGCCACCTTCCCGGATCGCGAACCGCAGGCTCTCCTCCATGGCGATGGGCTGGATCAGCTTCACCGTCATGTTGGTGGTGTCGCCCGGCATGACCATCTCGGTGCCCTCGGGCAGCGTGACGACGCCGGTGACGTCCGTGGTACGGAAGTAGAACTGCGGACGGTAGTTCTGGAAGAACGGGGTGTGGCGGCCACCCTCCTCCTTGGAGAGGATGTAGACCGTCGCCTCGAACTCGGTGTGCGGGGTGGTCGTGCCCGGCTTGATGACGACCATGCCGCGCTCGACCTCCTCACGCTTGATACCGCGCAGGAGCAGACCGACGTTCTCTCCGGCACGCGCGTCGTCGAGGGTCTTGCGGAACATCTCGATCGCGGTGACCTTGGTCTTGAGCGCCTTGTCCTTGATGCCGATGATCTCGACATCCTCGTTCGGGAGCAGGACGCCACGCTCGACACGACCGGTGACGACGGTGCCACGACCGGTGATCGTGAACACGTCCTCAACGGGCATGAGGAACGGCTTCTCGGTCTCACGCTCGGGCTGCGGGATCGCGGTGTCGACCGCGTCCATCAGACCGAGGAGAGCCTGGGTCCACTCCGCGTCGCCCTCGAGCGCCTTGAGCGCCGACACCCGCACGACCGGGACGTCGTCGCCCGGGAACTCGTAGGTGCTCAGCAGCTCGCGGACCTCGAGCTCGACGAGGTCGAGCAGCTCGGCGTCGTCGACCATGTCGGCCTTGTTCAGCGCCACGACGATGTACGGAACGCCGACCTGGCGGGCCAGGAGCACGTGCTCCTTGGTCTGCGGCATCGGGCCGTCGGTCGCCGCGACCACCAGGATCGCGCCGTCCATCTGCGCGGCACCGGTGATCATGTTCTTGATGTAGTCGGCGTGACCGGGGCAGTCGACGTGCGCGTAGTGCCGCGACTCGGTCTGGTACTCGACGTGAGCGATCGAGATGGTGATGCCGCGGGCCTTCTCCTCCGGCGCCTTGTCGATCTCGTCGAACGGCGTGTACGGGTTGAGGTCCGGGTACTTGTCGTGCAGGACCTTCGTGATGGCCGCCGTCAGCGTCGTCTTACCGTGGTCGATGTGACCAATGGTGCCGATGTTGACGTGCGGCTTAGTCCGCTCGAACTTCGCCTTCGCCACTGGTGTCCTCCTGTGGACTGTCTGGTTCGTACGCCCGACGGCGCCACACGGCGCTTTGGACTTCTCCTAGTCGCCTGACCGGCCACGATGACCGGTCAGGCGTTCCCCAACGCTAACGGCGAATTACTCGCCGGTCGCCTTCGAGATGATCTCCTTCGCGACGTTCGTGGGAACCTCGGCGTAGGAGTCGAACTGCATGCTGTAGCTCGCCCGGCCCTGCGTCTTCGACCGGAGGTCGCCGACGTAGCCGAACATCTCCGACAGCGGCACCAGGGCACGGACGACGCGGGCGCCGCCACGCTCCTCCATCGCCTGGATGATGCCGCGGCGGGAGTTCAGGTCGCCGATGACGTCACCCATGTTCTCCTCAGGAGTGGTGACCTCAACGGCCATCATCGGCTCGAGCAGCGCCGGGTCAGCCCTGCGGGCCGCCTCCTTCAGCACCATCGAGCCGGCGATCTTGAACGCCATCTCGGACGAGTCGACCTCGTGGTACTTGCCGTCCACCAGGGTCAGCTTGACGCCGACCAACGGGTAGCCGGCGAGCACGCCGTACTGCATGGCGTCCTGCGCACCGGCGTCGACCGACGGGATGAACTCCTTCGGGATACGACCACCGGTGACGCCGTTGACGAACTCGTAAGTCGCCTCGCCGTCGAGCGGCAGCGGCTCGAGGGAGATGATCACCGACGCGTACTGGCCGGAACCACCGGTCTGCTTCTTGTGCGTGTACTCGACCTTGTCCACCGCGCGGCGGATGGTCTCGCGGTACGCGACCTGCGGCTTGCCGACGTTCGCCTCGACGTTGAACTCGCGCTTCATCCGGTCGACGAGGATCTCCAGGTGGAGCTCGCCCATGCCGGAGATGACCGTCTGGCCCGTCTCCTCGTCGTTCTTGACGCGGAAGGTCGGGTCCTCCTCGGCCAGCTTCTGGATGGCGGTGGAGAGCTTCTCCTGGTCAGCCTTGGTCTTCGGCTCGATCGCGACGTCGATGACGGGCTCCGGGAAGGTCATCGACTCCAGGATCACCGCGTTGGCCGGGTCGCACAGCGTGTCACCCGTGGTGGTCTGCTTCAGACCCTGGACGGCGATGATGTCACCAGCCTGCGCGGACGTACGCTCTTCGCGCTTGTTCGCGTGCATCTGGTAGATCTTGCCGATCCGCTCCTTGCGGTCCTTCGTGGAGTTGATGACCTGGGTGCCGGACTCGACCGTGCCCGAGTAGACCCGGACGTAGGTGAGCTTGCCCAGGTGCTTGTCGGTCTGAACCTTGAAGGCCAGGCCGGAGAAGGGCTCGCTGACGTCGGCGTGCCGCTCGACGACGGTCTCGCCGTCCATGAGCGTGCCGTCGATCGCCGGGATGTCCAGCGGGGACGGCAGGTAGTCGACGACGGCGTCCAGCATCGGCTGCACGCCCTTGTTCTTGAACGCGGAGCCGGTGACGACCGGGTTGACCTTGCCGGCGATGGTGGCGCGACGGATCGCGGCCTTCAGCTCCTCCAGGGTGAACTCGCCACCGTCGAGGTACTTCTCCATGATCTCGTCGTCGGCCTCGGCGAGCGTCTCGAGCAGCTTGGTACGCCACTCCTCCGCCTGCGCCTGCAGGTCGGCCGGGACCTCCTCGACCGCGTAGTCCTCGCCCTTCTGGGTCTCGCCGCGCCAGGTGAGGGCGCGCATGCCCAGCAGGTCGACGACGCCGATGTGGTCGCCTTCGAGCCCGATCGGGATCTGCAGCACGAGCGGGGTCGCGTTGAGCCGGTCGATCATCATCTGCACGCAGCGGAAGAAGTCGGCGCCGGTCCGGTCCAGCTTGTTGACGAAGCACATACGCGGAACGTTGTACTTGTCAGCCTGACGCCAGACGTTCTCGGTCTGCGGCTCTACGCCGGCGACGCCGTCGTAGACCGCCACCGCACCGTCGAGTACGCGCAGCGACCGCTCGACCTCGACCGTGAAGTCGACGTGGCCGGGCGTGTCGATGATGTTGATCGGATGGCCCTTCCACTCGCACTTGGTGGCGGCAGAAGTGATCGTGATACCACGCTCCTGCTCCTGCTCCATCCAGTCCATCACGGCGGCGCCCTCGTGGACCTCGCCGATCTTGTGGGTGATGCCGGTGTAGAACAGGATGCGCTCGGTCGTGGTCGTCTTACCGGCGTCGATGTGCGCCATGATGCCGATGTTGCGGAGCTTGGCGAGCGCGGCGTTTGCGGCGGCCACTTTCGAGTTCCCTTCAGAAGGTGGGTGAACCTAGGTTCGGGGTGGTGCCGGGCCGATCGGCCCGGCACCGAACGATTACTACCAGCGGTAGTGGGCGAAGGCCTTGTTCGACTCCGCCATCTTGTGCGTGTCCTCGCGCCGCTTGACGGCGGCGCCGAGGCCGTTGCTGGCGTCCAGCAGCTCGTTCATGAGCCGCTCGACCATGGTCTTCTCCCGGCGAGCCTTGGAGTAGGTCACCAGCCAGCGCAGGCCCAGCGTGGTCGCGCGGGCCGGGCGAACCTCGACCGGCACCTGGTAGGTCGCGCCACCGACACGGCGGCTGCGGACCTCGAGGGTCGGCTTGACGTTGTCCATCGCGCGCTTGAGCGTGACGACCGGGTCGGTGCCGGTCTTCTCGCGGCAGCCTTCGAGGGCGCCGTACACGATCCGCTCGGCGAGCTGACGCTTGCCTTCCTGCAGGATCTTGTTGACCAGCTGGGTGACCAGCGGCGAGCTGTACACCGGGTCAGCGATGAGCGGGCGACGCGGAGCAGGTCCCTTACGCGGCATCGTTACTTCTTCCCTTCCTTGACAAGCTTCGCGCCGTAACGGCTGCGCGCCTGCTTGCGGTTGCGGACGCCCTGGGTGTCCAGCGAACCGCGAATGATCTTGTAACGAACGCCGGGGAGGTCCTTAACACGGCCGCCACGAACGAGGACGATCGAGTGCTCCTGCAGGTTGTGACCCACGCCCGG
Organism: Hamadaea sp. NPDC051192; assembly: GCF_040682475.1. NCBI lineage: Bacteria > Bacillati > Actinomycetota > Actinomycetes > Micromonosporales > Micromonosporaceae > Hamadaea > Hamadaea sp. NPDC051192. The sequence continues at coordinate 27,300 of NZ_JBFBAZ010000028.1, read as the reverse complement.
GATGTAGGCGGTCACCTCGATCTGGCTGCTGAGCTTGACGCGAGCGACCTTCCGGAGAGCCGAGTTCGGCTTCTTGGGAGTGGTGGTGTACACGCGCGTGCACACGCCACGACGCTGCGGGCTGCCCTTGAGCGCCGGCGTCTTGGTCTTGCTCGTCTTGGCCTGGCGGCCCTTGCGGACCAACTGCTGAATAGTGGGCACCGGGTGTCTCCGCTCCCGTTCTCTCCTGTACAAGGTCGCTGGGTGCGACCAGGGTCTTCACACTGGATCGGCCGATGGACGTCTCCGCGACGCTCACCGGTCGGCCGAACCTGTATTCGACCGGCTCCTCCCGCGTCGCCGACCAGGGGATTCCCTGGGGCATCGCGGTCGTTGCCGACCCCCGCGGTCGGGCGTGTCGTCCGGTCCACGGGCCAGGCGCGCGATCACTCGCCCGCCGGGGTTTGCCGTTGTCGCGGTGCGCTGCCGACGCCTTGCGGCCGCCGTCCATCGCGCACGCACGATGGGCCCAGGCATGCCTGGGCACGAGGGGAAAGAGTACCCATCGCGAGCGCGCAGGTCAAAACGGGGGCTCCCGACCGATTTTCACCAGTCCGATTTCTCGTTGGGACACCCGTACCGTTTTCGCGGCACGCCTCACTCCAGGCCGCTCCACGAACAGTCTACCCGCTCGGTTCGTCCGCGTCGCACGGGATCGGCGGCTGTGAGGGGGCCCACCGGGCTGCGGCGACGCGTACGCAGGTCAGGCTCGCGTCGCCACCAGCAGGATGGCCGAGATCACAGCGATGACCGTCACCACGACGCCGACTCCGCCGCAGATCAGCCCACTGATGGCCAAGCCCTTGCCGGTCAACGCCGACGATCGCCGGATCTGGCGCAGCCCGAGCGCCCCGAGCACCACCGCGCCGCCGCTCAACACCAGGGCCAGCACCGCGAACGCACCGGCGGCGAGCGCGCCCCAGTCGGCGCTCGTGGCGGCCAACGCGAAGAGTGCCACGATCCCGCTGACGAGCAGTCCGGCGATCCCGGCCGCGAGGCTGCCCGAGGCCAGCCCGGTCAGGATCGGGCGGATCGGCAGGATGGCCAGGCCATAGGGCGTACCGGGGACGGGTTCGATCCGGGCCGGCGGCGGGAACCGCACGGGCGGGATCGGGGCCGGCATACCGGTCGACTGGGTCACGCCTGCGATCCTCGCACACTCCCCTGGTCGCTAGAAGTGCAGTCAGAAGTGCGGTCAGTTCACGCCCGGCGGAAAGTCGTGGTTCGGATTCGCCGACCGCATCAGCACGCCGATGGTCACGGCCGCACAGACGGCGAGCACCGCGAGCCCCAGCGCGATCCAGGCAAGCAGCTGTCCGCGTACCGCCAGCCGATCGCCGGTGCGCCAGCCCTGCCCGTCCGCTATCTCGCCGCGAGCCTGCCGGGCCAGGGCCAACGCCACGACGGCCGGGACCACGCCGCCCACGAGCAGGCCCGTGGCCACGGCGATCCATCCCAAGATGTACGCGGTCAGGGCCTTGCTGTCGCGGATCGGCTCCGGATCGTCCGGGTGTCGCATTCGCGTAGATTATCAACGCGACGCGGCCCGCGATCGGAAGTGATCGCGGGCCGCGTCTTGCGTTTGTTCAGCAGATCTCGAAGATCAGCGGTACGCACCGAAGTCGAAGTCGTCCAGCGGGACGGCCAGACCACTCGCCGGGCCGAACCCGTAGTCGGTCTCGCCGTAGGCGGCGGTCATCGAGTAGACCTTCGCCTTCGCCTCCTCGGTCGGCTCCACCCGGATGTTGCGGTACTTGCTGATGCCGGTACCGGCCGGGATGAGCTTACCGATGATGACGTTCTCCTTGAGGCCGATGAGCGAGTCGCTCCGGCTGTTGATCGCCGCTTCGGTGAGCACCCGGGTCGTCTCCTGGAAGGAGGCGGCCGAGAGCCACGACTCGGTGGCGAGCGACGCCTTCGTGATACCCATCAGCACCGGACGTCCGGCCGCGGGCTCGCCGCCCTCGGACACGACGCGCCGGTTCTCCGACTCGAACTGAGCCCGGTCGACCAGCACACCCGGCAGGAACTCGGTCGCGCCGGAGTCGATGACCGTGACGCGCTTGAGCATCTGCCGAATGATGATCTCGATGTGCTTGTCGTGGATCATCACGCCCTGCGACCGGTAGACCTCCTGGACCTCCTGGGTCAGGTGGACCTGCACCGCCCGCGGGCCGAGCACCCGGAGGAGCTCGTGCGGGTCGATGGTGCCCTCGGTCAGCTTCTCGCCGACCTCCACGTGCGCGCCGTCGTGCACCCGAAGGCGTACGCGCTTGGAGATCTTGTCGTGGACGATCTCGTCGCTGCCGTCGTCCGGCACGATGATGATCTTCCGCGACCGGTCGCCGTCCTCGATCCGGATCCGGCCCGGGGTCTCCGCGATCGGCGCCTTGCCCTTGGGCACGCGCGCCTCGAAGATCTCCTGGACACGGGGCAGACCCTGGGTGATGTCCTCACCCGCGACACCACCGGTGTGGAAGGTACGCATCGTCAGCTGCGTACCGGGCTCACCGATGGACTGGGCCGCGATGATGCCGACCGCCTCGCCGACGTCGACCGTCTTACCGGTCGGCAGCGACCGCCCGTAGCAGGCGGCGCAGACGCCGAGCTTCGACTCACAGGTCAGCACGCTCCGCACCCGAACCGTCTCGACACCGGCCTTGACCAGCGCGTCGATGATGATCGAGTTGAGGTCGACACCCCGGGACGCGACGAGCTTGCCCGCGTCGTCGGTGACGTCGTCGGCGAGCGTACGCGCGTGGCCGCCGGTCTCCGCGAACTCGTGCACGACCACCGTGCCGTCGGCGCGCTCGCCGACGTGGATCGGGATGGCCCGGTCCGTGCCGCAGTCCTCTTCGCGGATGATGACGTCCTGCGAGACGTCCACCAGACGACGGGTCAGGTAACCCGAGTCGGCGGTACGCAGCGCGGTGTCGGCCAGACCCTTACGAGCACCGTGGGTCGAGATGAAGTACTCCAGCACCGACAGACCCTCGCGGAACGAGGACTTGATCGGACGCGGGATGATCTCGCCCTTCGGGTTGGCCACCAGACCACGGATCGCGGCGATCTGCCGCAGCTGGAGCAGGTTACCGCGGGCGCCCGAGTGGATCATCTTCCACAGCGAGCCCTCCTGCGGCAGGGCCGTCTCCATCTCCTTGGCGACCTCGTTGGTCGCCTTGGTCCAGATCTGGATCAGCTCGCCCCGGCGCTCCTCAGAGGTCATGAGGCCGCGCTGGTACTGCTTGTCGATCCGCTCGGCCTCCTTCTCGTAGCGCTCCAGGATGCCCTTCTTGGCCGGCGGCTGGACGACGTCCTCGATGCCGATGGTCACGCCGGACCAGGTGGCCCAGTGGAACCCGGCTTCCTTGAGCGCGTCGAGCGTCGCCGCCAGGGCGACCTTCGGGAAGCGCTCGGCGAGGTCGTTGACGATCGCCGAGAGCTGGCCCTTGCGGATCTCGTAGTTCACGAAGCGGTAGCCGACCGGCAGCGTCTCGTTGAACAGGACCCGGCCGAGGGTGGTGTCCACGATCAGCGGCTGACCGGGCTCCCAGTCCTCCGGGGCCTCCCACTCGGGCTTGCCCACTCCGTTGTCCACGCCGATCAGGCCGTCGAGCCGGATCTTGACCGGCGCCTGCAGGTGCAGCTCGCCCTGGTCGTACGCCATCCGCGCCTCGGCGTCCGTGCTGAACGCCCGACCCTCGCCGAGCAGACCCGTCCGCAGGTGCGTCAGGTGGTAGAGCCCGATGACCATGTCCTGGGTCGGCATGGTGACCGGCTTGCCGTCGGCCGGCTTGAGGATGTTGTTCGAGGACAGCATCAGGATGCGGGCCTCGGCCTGCGCCTCAGCCGACAGCGGCACGTGCACCGCCATCTGGTCGCCGTCGAAGTCCGCGTTGAACGCGGTGCAGACGAGCGGGTGGATCTGGATCGCCTTGCCCTCGACCAGCTGCGGCTCGAAGGCCTGGATGCCCAGACGGTGCAGGGTCGGCGCGCGGTTCAGCAGAACCGGGTGCTCGGTGATGACCTCTTCGAGGACGTCCCACACGACCGGCCGCTGACGCTCGACCATCCGCTTGGCGGACTTGATGTTCTGCGCGTGGTTCAGGTCCACCAGGCGCTTCATCACGAACGGCTTGAACAGCTCCAGCGCCATCTGCTTGGGCAGACCGCACTGGTGCAGCTTCAGCCGCGGGCCGACGACGATGACCGATCGGCCGGAGTAGTCCACGCGCTTGCCGAGCAGGTTCTGGCGGAACCGGCCCTGCTTGCCCTTGAGCATGTCGGACAGCGACTTCAGCGGACGGTTGCCCGGCCCGGTGACCGGACGGCCACGCCGGCCGTTGTCGAACAGCGCGTCGACGGCCTCCTGCAGCATCCGCTTCTCGTTGTTCACGATGATCTCGGGCGCGCCGAGGTCGATCAGACGCTTGAGGCGGTTGTTGCGGTTGATCACGCGACGGTAGAGGTCGTTCAGGTCGCTGGTGGCGAAGCGGCCACCGTCGAGCTGCACCATCGGACGCAGGTCCGGCGGGATGACCGGTACGCAGTCCAGCACCATGCCGAGCGGCGAGTTGTTGGTGTTCAGGAACGCCGCCACGACCTTCAGCCGCTTGAGCGCCCGGATCTTCCGCTGGCCCTTGCCGGTGCGGATGGTCTCCCGGAGATCGTCGGCCTCGTTGCTGAGGTCCATGTTCTCCAGCAGCGCCTTGATCGCCTCGGCGCCCATGCCGCCGGTGAAGTACTCGCCGAACCGGTCGCGCAGCTCCCGGTAGAGCAGCTCGTCGGTGACCAGCTGCTTCGAGTCCAGCTTCCGGAAGGTGTCGAGCACCTCGTCGAGCCGGTCGATCTCGCGCTGCGCCTTGTCCCGGATCTGGCGCATCTCGCGCTCGCCGGACTCCTTGACCTTGCGGCGCACGTCGGCCTTGGCGCCTTCGGCCTCCAGCTCGGCCAGGTCGGCCTCGAGCTTGGCGGCGCGCTTCTCGATCTCGGCGTCGCGGGCGTTCTCGGCCTGGCGCTTCTCCGCGAAGATCTCGTTCTCGATGGTCGAGAGATCACGGTGACGCGCCTCGGTGTCAACGCTCGTGATGACGTAGGAAGCGAAGTAGATGATCTTCTCAAGGTCCTTCGGAGCCAGGTCGAGCAGGTAGCCCAGCCGGCTCGGGACGCCCTTGAAGTACCAGATGTGCGTCACCGGAGCGGCGAGCTCGATGTGGCCCATCCGCTCACGACGCACCTTGGACCGGGTCACCTCGACGCCACACCGCTCACAGACGATGCCCTTGAAGCGGACCCGCTTGTACTTACCGCAGTAGCACTCCCAGTCCCGCTGCGGACCGAAGATCTTCTCGCAGAAGAGTCCGTCCTTCTCGGGCTTCAGGGTGCGGTAGTTGATGGTCTCGGGCTTCTTGACCTCGCCGTGCGACCAGCGTCGAATGTCTTCCGCGCTCGCCAAGGCGATTCGCAGCTCATCGAAGAAGTTAACGTCGAGCACTTAATTTCCTTCTGGCTCGTTCTTGCCTAGGTCGTCTTCGTGGGGTGAGCCGGGGGCCTCGCGGCCCCCGGCAAGCACCTTGATCAGACTTCGTCGACGCTGATCACGCCTTCATTGGGCCGGCGGGACAAGTCGATGCCCAGCTCCTCGGCCGCCCGGAACACCTCGTCGTCGGTCTCCCGCATCTCCAGGGCGACGCCGTCGCTGGAGAGGACCTCCACGTTCAGGCAGAGCGACTGGAGTTCCTTGAGGAGGACCTTGAACGATTCCGGGATACCCGGCTCGGGGATGTTCTCGCCCTTGACGATCGCCTCGTAGACCTTCACCCGGCCGAGGACGTCGTCGGACTTGATGGTGAGCAGCTCCTGCAACGCGTACGCCGCGCCGTAGGCCTGCATCGCCCAGCACTCCATCTCACCGAAGCGCTGACCACCGAACTGCGCCTTACCACCCAGCGGCTGCTGCGTGATCATCGAGTACGGACCGGTCGACCGAGCGTGGATCTTGTCGTCGACCAGGTGGTTCAGCTTCAGGATGTAGATGTAGCCCACCGCGATCGGGTCCGGCAGCGGCTCACCGCTGCGGCCGTCGAACAGCTGGGCCTTGCCGGACGCCCCCACGAGCTGCTTGCCGTCACGGTTCGGCAGCGTCGAGGCGAGCAGACCGGTGATCTCCTCCTCCTTGGCGCCGTCGAAGACCGGCGTGGCGACGTTCGTGTCAGGCACCGACTCGTGAGCGTCGATCGACCGGAGAGCCTTCTTCCAGTCCGCGTCCTCGCCCTCGATCTTCCAGCCGGTCTTGGCCACCCACCCGAGGTGGGTCTCCAGGACCTGCCCGATGTTCATTCGCGAGGGCACACCCAGCGGGTTGAGCACGATGTCGACCGGCGTGCCGTCCTCGAGGAACGGCATGTCCTCGACCGGAAGGATCTTGGAGATGACGCCCTTGTTGCCGTGGCGGCCCGCGAGCTTGTCACCGTCCTGGATCTTCCGCTTCTGGGCCACGTAGACCCGGACCAGCTCGTTCACACCCGGAGGCAGCTCGTCGCCGTCCTCACGGGAGAAGGTGCGTACGCCGATGACCGTGCCGGTCTCGCCGTGCGGAACCTTCAGCGAGGTGTCCCGGACCTCACGCGCCTTCTCGCCGAAGATCGCGCGGAGCAGCCGCTCCTCCGGGGTCAGCTCGGTCTCGCCCTTGGGCGTCACCTTGCCGACCAGGATGTCACCGGGGACGACCTCGGCGCCGATCCGGATGATGCCGCGCTCGTCGAGGTCGGCGAGCATCTCCTCGCTGACGTTCGGGATGTCGCGGGTGATCTCCTCCGGGCCGAGCTTGGTGTCCCGGGCGTCGACCTCGTGCTCCTCGATGTGGATCGAGGTGAGCACGTCCTCCTGCACGAGGCGCTGCGACAGGATGATCGCGTCCTCGTAGTTGTGGCCCTCCCACGGCATGAACGCGACCAGCAGGTTGCGTCCGAGCGCCATCTCGCCCTCGTCGGTGCAGGGACCGTCGGCGATGACCTGGCCGGCCTCGACGCGGTCGCCCTCGAAGACGACGGGCTTCTGGTTGACGCAGGAGCCCGAGTTGGAGCGGCGGAACTTGTGCAGCAGGTACGTGCGGCGGTGACCGTCGTCCTGGTGAACCGTCACGTAGTCGGCGCAGAGGTCCTCGACCACACCGCCGACCTCGGCCACGACCACGTCGCCGGCGTCGACCGCGGCCCGGTACTCCATGCCGGTGCCGACCAGCGGGGACTCCGCCTTGACCAGCGGCACGGCCTGACGCTGCATGTTCGCGCCCATCAGGGCCCGGTTGGCGTCGTCGTGCTCGAGGAACGGGATCATGGCGGTCGCGACCGACACCATCTGGCGCGGCGAGACGTCCATGTAGTCGACCTGCGTCGGCGCGACGAAGTCGACCTCGCCGCCCTTCCGGCGGACGAGCACCCGGTCGCCGACGAAGTGACCGTCGGCCATCAGCGGCTCGTTGGCCTGCGCGATGACGTGCCGGTCCTCCTCGTCCGCGGTCAGGTAGTCGATCTGGTCGCTCACACGACCCTCGACGACCTTCCGGTACGGCGTCTCGATGAAGCCGAACGGGTTGACCCGGGCGAAGGTGGACAGGGCGCCGATGAGGCCGATGTTCGGGCCTTCCGGCGTCTCGATCGGGCACATGCGGCCGTAGTGCGACGGGTGGACGTCACGAACCTCGAAGCCGGCGCGCTCCCGGGACAGACCACCCGGGCCGAGCGCCGAGAGCCGGCGCCGGTGGGTCAGACCCGCGAGCGGGTTGGTCTGGTCCATGAACTGGGAGAGCTGCGACGTGCCGAAGAACTCCTTGATCGCGGCCACCACGGGGCGGATGTTGATCAGGGTCTGCGGCGTGATCGCCTCGACGTCCTGGGTCGTCATACGCTCGCGGACGACGCGCTCCATCCGGGACAGGCCGACACGGACCTGGTTCTGGATGAGCTCGCCCACGGTACGCAGACGCCGGTTGCCGAAGTGGTCGATGTCGTCGGCCTCGTAGCCCTCTTCACCCACGTGCAGGCGAGCGAGGTACTCGACGGTCGAGACGATGTCCTCTTCGGTCAGGACGCCCGTGGTGATCGGGACGTCGACCTCGAGCTTCTTGTTGAACTTGTAGCGACCGACCTTCGCGACGTCGTACCGCTTCGGGTTGAAGAAGAGGTTGTCGAGAAGGGTCTGCGCGTTCTCGCGCGTCGGCGGCTCGCCCGGACGCAGCTTGCGGTAGATGTCGAGCAGCGCCTCGTCCTGGCTGGCGATGTGGTCCTTCTCCAGCGTGGTCATGAGCAGCTCAGACCAGCCGAAGCGCTCCCGGATCTGGTCCGCGGACCAGCCGATCGCCTTCAGCAGGACGGTGACGGCCTGCCGGCGCTTGCGGTCGATCCGCACGCCGACGGTGTCGCGCTTGTCGATGTCGAATTCGAGCCAGGCGCCCCGGCTCGGGATGACCTTGACACTCGTCAGGTCACGGTCGGAGGTCTTGTCCGGCTCCTTGGTGAAGTAGACACCCGGGGAACGGACAAGCTGGGAGACGACGATCCGCTCCGTGCCGTTGATGATGAAAGTGCCCTTGGGCGTCATCATCGGGAAGTCACCCATGAACACCGTCTGGCTCTTGATCTCGCCGGTGGTGTTGTTGGTGAACTCCGCGGTAACGAAGAGCGGCGCGCAGTAGGTGAGGTCCTTCTCCTTGCATTCCTCGATCGAGGCCTTGACCTCTTCGAAGCGCGGGTTGGAGAAGGAAAGCGACATAGTGCCGGAGAAGTCCTCGATGGGACTGATCTCTTCGAGGATTTCTGCGAGGCCCGAGCGGGCGTGCTGATCAGCTGCCGAGCGGGTCTGCCAAGCCTCGTTGCCGACCAGCCAGTCGAAGGACTCGGTCTGGATGGCGAGGAGGTTGGGGACCTCTAGATGTTCGGTGATCCTGCCGAAGGAGATCCGGCGGGGAGCGAAAGCGCTCGACGTACGACTGGTCTTCGCAGGGCGGGAAGTTGCCAAGATACGTCCTTCCGAGGACCGGTGGTGCAACGGCCGTTACGCGTGCACTCCAACAACCCCTGATCCGGAACTACCGCGCGGAAAGTCCGCGGGGAAGTTATCCCAGGCAGGGGCAGATAGAAGGGCAGCGCAAACTAGCAGTGTAGCCGGAAGGCACGCCGCTGTAAAGTCGCCACGGCAAGACCGGGCCAGACGTGTCGCACACCACCCTAACCCAGAGGGGCGACAGTTTCCCTCGAACAGATCGGGGACCGTCTCGGGTGCTTCGGTGGCGACTGTCCTTTCTTCGGCAACCAGCGTTGTGTACTGACATCAGCGTGCCCTCCGCCGCCTGCCACGTCAAGACCATGCCGCATAACAGTGTGGGCGTGGCATCATGAGCCGTCGGCGAAGCCTGGCAAATCCGCCCGAGACCCCCCGCTGACCGGCCGAAAGACCCGTCGAGGAGCCATGACTTCGAACGTGCTGACCGCGCCCGCGACACGCCGGGCGCCCGCCCGCCAGACTCTCCGGCGTCACCTTCCGGCCCTGGTCGCGTGGGGTGTCGGGGCCCTGATCTTCCTCATCACGACGGCGTACCACTATCGCGTGCTGGGCACCGAGCCGCGTCCGGCCAAGCTGATCTTCGAGGACTGGCTCATCTGGGACTCCGGACACTACCTCGACATCGCCGAACGTGGATACGACACCTTCGAACGGCACGCCTTCTTTCCCGCGTACCCGCTGCTCCTGCACGGCAGCGACTATCTGCCCGGCGGGCAACGGGTGGCCGGCCCGATCGTCACGATGCTCGTCGCGCTCGCGGCGCTGATCCTGATCCAGCGGCTCGCCGAGCACGAGTTCGACGGCCCGGTCGCGCGGCGTACGGTCTTCTATGTCGTGGCGTTCCCGACCGCGTTCTTCCTCTATGCCCCGTACAACGAAGGCTTGTTCATCCTCTTCGCCGTCGGCGCGCTCTATGCGGCGCGACGGGGGAACTGGTGGGTCGCGGGGCTCATGGGCGGTCTCGCCGGCACCGTCCGGCTCTTCGGACTGCTTCTCCTGCTGCCCCTGGCGTACGAGTATCTGCGGGTGCATCGCCGTCCCCGGTGGTCCGCGCTCGCGCTTCTCCTGGTCCCGGCCGGGCTTTTGGCGTACTCGTGGTATTGCTGGACGACCACCGGCGATGCCCTGGCCTTCGCGCATGCCCAGGACCACTGGCATCGGGCTTATCAATGGCCCGGCGTGCCGCAGTGGCACGCGTTGCGGCTGATCGGCGAGCAGCCGCTGCTCAGCGCGCGGAGCCTGCTCTACGCACAGCAGCTCGCGCTGTTCGGGCTAGGGCTGATCACCCTCGTGCTCGCGCTGGTGGGGCCGTTCCGGTTCCGCGCTGATCAGCGCTATCTCATCGTGTACGCCGCGGCGCTGTTCCTGCCGTTGTTGATCACCGAAGTGGGGCCCGACGATCCACTGGGTTCCCTCCCCCGGTTCCTTCTGGAGATCGTCCCGATCTTCTTCGTGCTCGGCCGGATCGGGGCGAGAGAGCTGCTGGACCGGACGCTCCTGCTGACCCTGATGTCGCTGAACGTGATCAACATCCTCACGTTCCTGCGTCGCGACACCTTCGTCTCCTGAGTACGCGAAAGGGGGCCGTGGATGTCCACGGCCCCCTTTCGGCAGAGGTCACTTGAGCGTGACGCCCGCGCCCTCAGCCTCGAGCTTGCCCTTGGCCTTGTCGGCGGTCTCCTTGTTGACCTTCTCGAGGATCGCCTTGGGGGCGGCCTCGACGAGGTCCTTGGCCTCCTTCAGGCCCAGGCCGGTCAGCTCACGCACGACCTTGATGACCTGGATCTTCTTGCCACCGTCGTTCTCCAGGACGACGTCGAACTCGTCCTGCTCCTCGACGGCCGGAGCCTCCGCGCCGCCACCGGCGGCGGCAACGCCCGCGACGGCGACCGGCGCGGCAGCGGTGACCTCGAAGGTGCTCTCGAACTGCTTCACGAACTCGGAGAGCTCGATCAGGGTCATCTCCTTGAACGCGTCAAGGAGCTCCTCGGTGCTCAGCTTCGCCATGATGTGGCGTCCTTTCTCAAACTACGAAAACGTTGATCGGTGGTGCCGGAGCCCTCAGGGCTACTCGGCGCCTTCCTTCGCGCGCTTGTCCTGCAGTGCGGCGACCGTGCGAACGGTCTTCGAAAGCGGGGCCTGGAGCACGGCCGCGGCCTTGCTCAGGTTCGCCTTCATGGCGCCGGCCAGCTTGGCCAGCAGCACATCGCGGGACTCCAGGTCAGCGATCTTGGTGACCTCGGCCGCCGTGATCGCCTTGCCCTCGAAAACGCCACCCTTGATGACGAGGAGCGGGTTGGCCTTCGCGAAATCACGAAGGCTCTTCGCCGCCTCGACGGGGTCGCCGGAGACGAAGGCGAGCGCGGTAGGACCGGTGAACAGCGCATCGAGGCCTTCGATGCCCGCCTCGGTCGCGGCCCGCTTCGCGAGCGTGTTCTTCGCGACCGTGTAGCTGGTCGTACGGCCCAGCGAGCGCCGCAGCTCGGTCAGCTGCGCCACGGTCAGTCCGCGGTACTCGGTGAGCACGGTGGCCGGCGAGTTACGGAAGTTCTCGGTGAGCTCCGCAACGGCGCCCGCCTTGTCGGCCCGAATCGGCTTGTCCGCCATGTCCCTCCTCTCTCCTGCTTCGAGCTGGTCAGGTCGCGCCCGGCGGAACCCGGGCGGGGAGGAACCGAGAAAAGCAAAACGCCCCGGCGCAGGCGCACGGGGCTTCTTCGGTGCTGAGCACCGGGAGCAAATCCGTCATCCTGCGCGGGTCGCCCGCTGTCGCGGGACCTTCGACCACGCCCTTGCGGGCGCGATGACCAGCGGTCTTTGGGTGAAACTCCAGTAACGATAGCGGACATCCGGTGACACGTCCAAATCCGTGCCGCACGTCACCCATGGAACTGTCAGACGTCTGCGGTAGAAAAAGCGACAGAGGCTTGAGCGCCACGGGGGAGCTCAAGCCTCTGTCTACGTCCGACGGACGGGTGGGGGTCAGCCCTCCGCGCCCTCGTGGAAGTTCCGCGTCACGTTCGGGTCGACCGGGACGCCAGGGCCCATGGTCGTGGTGACGGTGATCTTCTTGACGTACTTGCCCTTGGCCGCGGACGGCTTGGCCCGCTGCACCTCGTCGACGACGGCGGCGTAGTTGTCGATCAGCTGCTCGGCCGAGAACGACGCCTTGCCGATGATCAGGTGGAGGTTGGAGTGCTTGTCCACCCGGAAGGTGATCTTGCCACCCTTGATCTCGTTGACGGCCTTGGTGACGTCCATGGTGACCGTGCCGGTCTTCGGGTTCGGCATGAGGCCGCGCGGGCCCAGGATCCGCGCGATCCGGCCGATCTTGGCCATCTGGTCCGGCGTGGCGATCGCCGCGTCGAACTCCAGCCAGCCCTCCTGAATCCGGGCGACCAGTTCGTCGGTGCCGACGACGTCGGCGCCGGCGGCTTCCGCCTCGGCCGCCTTCTCACCGGCGGCGAACACGATCACTCGCGCGGTCTTACCGGTGCCATGCGGCAGGTTGACAGTGCCCCGGACCATCTGGTCCGCCTTACGCGGGTCGACACCGAGGCGCATCGCGACCTCGACCGTGGCGTCGAACTTGGTGGGGCTCGTGTCCTTCGCCAGCTTGATGGCGTCGGCGGGGGCGTAGAGCTTGGCGCGGTCGATCTTCTCGGCCGCCTGCTTGTAAGCCTTGCTGTGCTGCATCTCTGCTTAATCTCCTGTGGTCTGCAACGAGCCGCGTGGGGCGGCTCTCCCACGGCACCCGGCGAACGGGCGCCTCAAGGTCACTCGTTGACGGTGATGCCCATCGACCGGGCGGTGCCGGCGATGATCTTCATGGCCTGCTCGACGTCGTTGGCGTTGAGGTCGGCCATCTTCTTCTCGGCGATCTCCCGCACCTGGGCGCTGGTGACCTTGCCGACCTTCTCCTTGTGCGGGACGCCCGAGCCCTTGGGCACGCCGGCCGCCTTGATCAGCAGCTGGGCGGCGGGCGGGGTCTTCAGCACGAAGGTGAAGGACCGGTCCTCGTAAACGGTGATCTGCGCCGGAACGACGTCACCGCGCATCGAGTCGGTCGCGGCGTTGTACGCCTTGACGAACTCCATGATGTTCACACCGTGCTGACCGAGCGCGGGACCAACCGGCGGAGCCGGAGTCGCCGACGCAGCCTTCAGCTGAAGCGTGAACGTCTTGACGATCTTCTTCTTCTTCGGAGGCATGTCTCTTCCTGGGCTGTATGGGCAGGGTGCGGCCGCATCCCGCCCGGGGTGGTTTTCACCGGATCGGCCTGCTCAGCGCGCACGGTCAGCGCACCTGTTCACAGGCCAGACGTTCCATGATAACGCCGGTAAATTCGATCTTCGAACCTGGCCCTGAGACTGAGATGCGGATCCATTTCTTCCCGCTTCCTCGCAAGGCGCACGACCCCGTCGTGTGCTCGCGGCACACGACGGGCAGCGCCGTCAGGAAAGCAACGGGCCGTATCTCAGATCTTCGAAACCTGGTTGAAGTTGAGCTCCACCGGCGTCTCGCGGCCGAAGATCGAGACCAGGACCTTCAGCTTCTGCTGGTCCGCGTTGATCTCGTTGATGGTGGCCTGCAGCGAGGCGAAGGCGCCGTCGGTCACCGTGACCGAGTCGCCGACCTCGAAGTCGAGCACCTTGACCTCGACCTTGGCCTTCTTGCCCGGCTCCGCCACGGCCGCCGGGGCGAGCCACTTGAGAACCTCGTCGAGGCTCAGCGGCGCGGGACGGTCGGCCCGGTCGGTCGCGCCGACGAAGCCCGTCACCCCGGGGGTGTTGCGGACGCAGGAGTAGGACTCCGGCGTCAGGTCCATCCGGACGAGGATGTAACCCGGGAACACCTTGTTCGTGACGACCTGCCGCTTGCCGTTCTTGATCTCGGCCTCTTCGCGGGTCGGGACCTCCACCTGGAAGATGAAGTCCTCCATGTCGAGGCTGGTGATCCGGGTCTCGAGGTTCGTCTTGACCTTGTTCTCGTAACCGGCGTACGAGTGCACCACGTACCAGTCGCCGGGGGCGAAGCGAAGCTTCTGCCGCAGCTCGGCGACCGGGTCGAAGGGAGCGTCGTCGTCCGCCGGCTCGACCACTGCCGTCTCTTCGGCCTGGTCGGTGACCTCGTCGGTCACGGCGGTCTCGTCGTACTCAGCCACGCTCGCTCACTTCCGTCACATCTGTCACTTAGGGTTGCCGAAGATGTACAGCACACCCTTGGCATAACCGAGATCGAGGAGGCCGACGAGCGTCATCATGATCGCAACGAATACCACCACGACAGCGGTGTAGGTCAACAGATCATTGCGCGTCGGCCAGATGACCTTGCGCAGCTCGCCGATGACCTCACGGAAGAACAGCCAGATCCGGCGCAGGCCGAACAGGCCCCGGCCCTCCGAACGCTTCGCCGCCTTGGCATCCTTCGCGTCCTTGTTCGACGCCGCCTTGGTCGACTTCTTGTCGGTCGGGCTTTCCTCGGTCAGCTCGGCGTCGTCGTCGACAGCGTCGTCGAACACGTCTTCGACGTGCTCGGCCGCGGCGCCCTCGCCACGTCGATTGCTCTCGGCCACTTCGCCCTACTTCCGTGTCGCGGGGGTGGGAGTGCTTGTTTCCGCACTCAGTCACACGCTAGCCCAACGCCCGCCGAAACGCGCCTGCGTTGACTGGAGGCCAGGCCCCGCTCCGGAAGGCATCAAGCCGCAGGGGCGACAGGACTCGAACCTGCAACCTGCGGTTTTGGAGACCGCTGCGCTACCAATTGCGCCACACCCCTGTGCGGTCAGCAAACCTCAGCCGGCGGCATGCACCACTGGCCGGGGTCACTCACCCCACGGCGGACCAGTGTACGGGTAGGCGTCCCCGTTGCCAACTCAGGTAGGCCACTCGACGTGATTTCGCGTTCACACAGCAGAAAGACCGGCAGCCCATCGGGCGCCGGTCTTTCTGGAAAGCTGCTGGCGGAACCGCCGGATCAGCGGGTCTCGCGGTGCGCGGTGTGCTTGCCGCAACGCGGGCAGAACTTCTTCAGCTCGATCCGGTCCGGGTCGTTACGCCGGTTCTTCTTGGTGATGTAGTTACGCTCTTTACAGTCCACGCACGCCATGGTGATCTTTGGACGTACGTCAGTCGCCTTAGCCACAGCAGTGCCTTCCTGAATGAGCTGTGCATATCGAGGTCCCAGCGTAGGAGAACACTGCGCTGAAACGCAAAAGAGCGAGCCACAAATGTGACGACGCTCAAGTAGCGGTGGCCGGACTTGAACCGGCGACACAGCGATTATGAGCCGCTTGCTCTACCAACTGAGCTACACCGCTGGGCGCGGGTTGTCCTGAGACACCCGGGTCGAGCCCCCTTACGGAATCGAACCGTAGACCTTCTCCTTACCATGGAGACGCTCTGCCGACTGAGCTAAGGGGGCGTGCGCCACGCTTACCGCGTCGCGCGCCTTGGTAAGAGTACACGGCGGCCCCCATTCCACGAAATCGGGTTAGCCCCTCGACTCGCGCCGTGTTTCGCGGCCGGTCAGCCGACCGCGCGCAGCCGCCTGACTTCGCCGCCAGGCGTCGGTTCGCCGTCCGTCCGGGCCCCCAGCCAAGCCTCCAGCCGCTCGTACGGCAGCGGCCGGCTGAAGAGGAAGCCCTGCCCGATGTCGCAGCCGATCTCGGCGAGCAGATCGAGCGTGAGTTCACTCTCGACTCCCTCGGCCACCACCGCCAGACCGAAGTGCCGCGAGATGTCGACCACCGCCCGCACGATCGCCAGATCGCCGGCGTCGGTCGCCATGCCCTGCACGAACGACCGATCGATCTTCACCTCGTGCACCGGCAGCCGGCGCAGGTACGACAGCGACGAATAGCCCGTCCCGAAGTCGTCCACCGAAAGGCGTACGCCCAGCTCGTAAAGCCGGCGCAGAGTCGGCAACGGCCGATCCTCCTCGCCGACGAAGCCGTCCTCAGTGATCTCCAAGGTGAGCCGGTCGGGCGAGACCGCGTACTCCCGAAGGATCTCGTCGACCCGGTTCGGAAACTCGGTGTCGAGCAGCGTACGCGCGGAGAGGTTGACCGCCACGCCGAGCGGCCGCCCGGCGTCGATCCACTCCCGTGCCCGCCGGAGTCCCTCGCGCAGCACGGCCTCGGTAAGCCTGCTGAGTTGCCCCGTGTGCTCGGCGACCGCCACGAAGTCCTCCGGCGCCACCGAACCGTGCGTCGGATGCTCCCAGCGGGCCAGACACTCCACCCCGACCAGATGCCGGTCCCGCAGATCCACCTTGGGCTGGAAGTAGACCTCCAGCTCGTTGTTGTCCAGCGCCCGGCGCAGATCCCCCGCCAGCCCCAGCCGCCGCACCGACCGCGACTCCATGCCCAGACTGAACAGCTGTACGCCGTTCGCACTGGACTTCGCGGCATGTGTCGCCAACTCGGCGCGCTGCAACAAAGTGGCGGGATCGGTCCCATGATCGGGATGCACCACGATGCCGACCGCGGTGTCCACGTCCAGCGTCAGCGTCCCGAAGCTCAACGGCTGCTGCAACTGCTTACGCAGACTCGTCGCCAAACTGGTCGCCGCCTCGGCGCTCGGAATCCGCAACGTCACGACGAACTCGTCACCGCCGACCCGGCCGACCAACGCCCCCGCCGCGGCCGCGCTACGCAACCGTGTCGCCACCTCGCCGATCAGCCGGTCACCGGCCGCGTACCCGAGCGAGTCGTTCACGTCCCGCAACGAGTCCACATCGAAGAACAGGACCGCGACCACCTCACCCGGCGCGCGGACCTTCACCGACTCCTCCAGCGCCGTGGTCACGCGGCGGCGGTTCGGCAGCCCGGTCAACGCATCGTGGTACGCGTCGTAGCGCAACCGGTCGACGAGACGTGAGTTCTCCACAGCGACCGCGGCATGCGCCGCGACAGCCTCCAGCAGCTTCACGTCGCCCGGCAAGAAGGTGACGGTGTCGCCGAGGCGGCCGGCGACCTCCAGTGTTCCGATGACCGCTGATCCCGTACGCAACGGCACGATGATCGCGTCCTTGCCGCCAGCCGCTTGGAGTTCTGTCAGATCCTCGTTCTCGCCGAACGTGGATCCGAGCGCGAGCATCTCTCCTGTCTCGAACACCCGATGGCGGAGATGGTCCGGCGTCACCACCACGTCTATCAGGCCGAGCGACTCGACCCTCGCACTCAGGAGGACCTCTGGATACCTGCCTTGCGCGGGCACCCACAGGGAGGCGTACTCCGCGGAGAGGAGCGAACGGACCCGGGCCAGTAGCACGTCGATCAGCGTGCCGTCGTAACGCGTGTCAGCGATCGCTCTGGTCAGCTCGTAGATAGCGGCGAGCGCATTGTGCTGCCGCAGGAATCCGGCGTACGACCGGTACGCGACCACGAACCCGGCGCCGAGTATGCCGAACAGCAGCACCGCTAAAACGCTCTGTGCCCAAAGGACAAGGACGACCATCGCCACGGTCATGTTGACGAGTGCCAGCACGAGACCAGAGATGGCTGTGCTGGACATGACCCGTTGCGGAATTCGACCCTGAACGATGGTGATGACGCCGGTGACGGCGAACATCGAGACGAAGTGGCTGGTCAACCCCGCCGCGTAAAGCGCGATCCAGGTACGCGGCGACTCGGCGGACAACGACCCGAACAGATGTAATACGAGTTCGGCGAAGACCGTGCACGCGCCTGCGGCCGCAACGTTGAACGCGGCTTTGACCGGAGGCATCTTCCGTCTCACCTGGCTCAGCGAGGTGGCGACCACGCGGACCAGGATCAATGTGACGGGCGGCAGGAAGAACAGGCCGAGAATGAAGGGAATCTCTACCAGGGACGCCTGAAACGATTGACGCCGGACTTCGAAGTGCATCCGGACCATATCGGCCCAGAGGAACAACAAAAGGAACAGGAGGCCGAGAAGCCATTTTCCGGTCGAGTCTTTACCACTCGCTGCGATGACCGCGGTGAGGACTACTGCTACTAGTGCCAGCGGACCGGTGACCAGCCAGGCGAGCTCCGAAGACCGCCCGGATCTCGCCCCAGCCACACTCGTCTCCGCTCAGCCACTTGCAGCGTCAGTCCCGTGTTGTCGGCTCAGCCCCACTCGAAGTCGCCGAGGGCCTGCATCGAGGGCAGGTCGTCAGCGTGCGTGACCGCCGACGCCGGCTCGGTCGAGCCCGCACCCCACTCGAAGTCGTCCGCGCTGGCGATGTTCGGCGCAGCCAAGACTCCACCGAGGACCAGAGCCAATGCGCCCAAAACCAAGCGGCGACGAACCTTGTCGGCGTTCATCGGCGGCTCCTGACATCGATTGCGACGGTATGCGTTGGGCATGGGGGCTCAACGGATAGTGCCACAATAACGCGGGCCGAGGAAAGTCCCAACGCGGAGCCACACCATCGACTCGTGAGACTTCGTCCCTATCAGCGAAGATTGTCGACGGTCGGAGGACCCCTCCCGGGTCGGACGGTTACCCATGAATCGGATCTGTCCGACTCTGAGTATTGCTCACAGTAAGGAACTGATTCCGAGAAGTCAACGATAGTTCGTGAACTGAAGTGCGACTCCGAAGTCCCCGGCCTTCAGCAGAGTGATGACTTCCTGCAGGTCATCCTTCTTCTTGCCGGTCACTCGAAGTTGATCGCCCTGGATCTGCGCCTGAACGCCCTTGGGACCTTCGTCACGAATCTTCTTGCTGATCGCCTTGGCCTTCTCCTGATCGATGCCCTGAATGATCTTGCAATCGATCTTGTAACCCTTGCCCGAGGTCTTCGGCTCGCCGGCGTCGAGCGACTTCAAGGAGATGTTCCGCTTGATCAGCTTCTCCTTGAAGACCTCCAGCGCGGCCTTGACCCGATCCTCGGTCTCCGCCGACAGCGCCACTGCTTCCTCGCCGGCCCAAGAGATGGAGGCGCCGGTGCCGCGGAAGTCGAACCGCGTGCCCAGCTCCTTCTCCGTCTGGTGCAGCGCGTTGTCGACCTCCTGGCGGTCGACCTTGCTGACGATGTCGAACGACGGGTTGGCAGCCATCTTCCCTGCTCCTCGTGGACTGGCCGCCGCATGACGGCCGATCTTCATGGACTGGAGATATGTACGGTTCATCAGCCTATCGGGCCGCGACACCGGGTTGCGAAGTGAGCCGGGCAACCCGGTTGCACGAACGCCCTCCGGTACCGCTATCCTTTCTCAAGTCAACGCGCCCGACGCTTCGGCCGAGGGTGTGGCGACGGCTTTGGCGGGTTGCCCGAGTGGTCAATGGGAGCGGACTGTAAATCCGTCGCGAAAGCTACGAAGGTTCGAACCCTTCACCCGCCACAGCAGAAGATCAAGAGCCTCTGGCAGACGCCAGAGGCTCTTGTCGTTGCTTGGTGGAGCGGGGCGGAAGATCCACATCCGGCTTCGTGTCGCTTCGATGGCTCATAGCGACACATGACGGGATGTGGATCTTCAATTTCTCATGAGCTGGCTGTGCACCCTCTCCCGGAGGTCGGCGACGGCTCGAGACGGCGTGTCCCCCGTACCGGCGGCCACCAATCCGCGTTGATCATGGACTTTTCACCTTCGCCACGCCGGCGAGACCACAGTTAACTCCATGATCAACGAGGAGGGGCGGGGCGAGGAAAAGTGCGGCCCCGCCCGGGGAGGGCGAGGCCGCACAGCGAAAGAGGTTGGGGTCAGCGGGCGTACTGGATGGGGCCGGAGTTGGCCGCCATCAGTTCGAGCCGGCGGACGCGCTCTTCCATCGGCGGGTGCGTCGAGAAGAGGCTGGCGATGCCGCCGCCCTTGAACGGGTTGTCGATCATCAGGTGCGCGGTGCTCGTCAGCCGGTTGTCCGCCGGGAGCGGCAGCTGCTGCGTACCCATGTGAATCTTGCGCAGCGCCGAGGCGAGCGCGAGCGGGTCGTTGGTGAGCGAGGCGCCTGACTGGTCGGCCTGGAACTCGCGGCTCCGGCTGACGGCCAGTTGGATGACCGACGCGGCCAGTGGGCCGAGGATCAGCATCATCAGGAAGACCGCCGGGTTGGGGCCGTCTTCGTCGTCGCCGCCCATCGGGATGAACCAGGCGAGGTTGGCCAGCATGGTGATGATGCCCGCGAGGGCGCCCGCCACGCTGGAGATCAGGATGTCGCGGTTGTAGACGTGCGAAAGTTCGTGGCCGATGACGCCGCGCAGCTCCCGGTAGTCCAGGATGCGCGTGATGCCCTCGGTCACGCAGACCGCCGCGTTCTGCGGGTTGCGGCCGGTGGCGAAGGCGTTGGGCTGTGAGGTGGGGCTGACGTACAGCCGGGGCATCGGCTTGCCCGCCTGCTGCGAGAGCTCGCGGACCATCTGGTAAAGCGCCGGGAACTCTTGTTCGGTGACCGGCTGTGCGCCCATCGACCGCAGCGCGAGCTTGTCGGAGAAGAAGTAGCTGACGCCGTTCATGACCAGGGAGAGGACGACGGCGATGACGAGGCCCGTGCTGCCGCCCAGCCAATACCCGACCGCAAGGATCATCGCGGTCAGGAGGCCGAGCAGCGCGGCCGTCTTGAGCCCGTTGTGGCTGTGCACGATCACTCCTGTTCGATACAGCCGGGTGACGACCGCGGTGGTCGCCTCCCTTGCCAGGTGTCAACTGGCGGCCTGGGCAACATCATCCCTCTCGGCGCTGAGAATCGCCTGTGAGACCGCCATGGCAATGCGGGGTTAACCACATCTTTCCCCTAAGTATGGACAATACGGGCCTACCCCGGAGACTTGACGGATGTCCACCTCCCGCGCTTTCGCCTCGGCTCTGCCGTCTTCGGGATCGCGGCGCACCTGGTGGGCCATGTTGCGGGACAGCTGGCCGGTGATCCGGCCGATCGCCGTCCAGATCCTCTTGGCGGCGATCGGCTCCACCGTGCTGGCTTTCCTCCTCGGCCACCAGGGGTTCCCGATCTTCGCCCCACTCTTCGCCGTCGCCACCATGGAGCTGATCTGTGCCCGGCATCACCGCCGAGCGGTCGAGATGCTCTTCGGCGTCGCGGTCGGAGCACTGCTCACCGCGGTCGCCGGACCGAGCTGGAGTACCCCGCACGTGCTGATCGATGCGGCGGTCGGTACGGCCACCGCGCTCGGGGTGGCCTGGCTCACCACGCCCCGATCCCCGGTCACCCTCGTCAACCAGGCGATCGACCCGCTGCTCACCAGCCTCACGACCAACCTCCGGACCGTCTCCACCGCACTGCGGCAGCACGATCCGGCCGCCGCCGGCGCCGCGGTCTACGCGCTCGTGGAGACCGACGTCTGGCTGCGCCGGCTGGAGGAGGCCCTCCTACAGGTACGCCGGTCAGCCCTGATCCTGCGCTGGTCGACCGGCCAGGACCTCACCACGCACACCGGCATGGCCACCGAGATCGGGTACGCCGTACGCCACATCCGCAGTCTCGCTCAGCACGCCTGGTGGGGCATCCTGCGGGCGGGCGAGCCGGTGCCCGTCGCGTTGCCGCAGGCGCTGGACGCGCTGGCCGACGGGATCGGCGTACTGCGGGAGCAGTTGGAGCGCCAGGGCTGCCCACGCGACGCCCGGCCGCTGCTGATCTCGGCCGCCCAGTGGGTGGCGATGATGCGGGAAGAGAAGCTCAGCCTGGGCGCCGCCGGAGTGGCTGCCAGCGCCGACGCCGCCGTGCTGCACCTGCTCGTCGCGTCGGGCGTACCGGCCGAGGAGGCGGACGTGCTTCAGCATCGGCGTACGCCGGTCGCCGCCTGACGGATCAGCCCTGCGGAACCGCTGGGACCGGAGCCTCCGCGCCGAGGACGTGGCGGGCGAGGATCGTCCCGCCCGCCACCGCTGCGGGCATCACGAAGACCGCGCCGAGCGGGATCAGGAAGCAGAGGAAGACGCAGGCGCCGAAGCCGACCGCGATCCACCGGTGCCCGCGGAGTTTCGCGACGCGGTCCCGGAAGGTCAGGCCCCGCCGGGAGAAGGCGACGCCGACGAGTTCGACCGCGAGGAACCAGCCGCCGACCAGCGCGCCGATCACCGGGATGACGGTCTGGCCGACGATCGGGATGAACCCGGCGAGGAACAGCGGGATGCCGAAGAGCGTGGAGATGAGCATCAGCCGCAGCGAGTCCCGCAGCCCGCGGGACAACTCCTGCCAGAAGGTCCGGTCGACCTCGTCCGGTACGCCGCCGAGCGAGACCTCGACCTGCTCGGCGATCTTCTCGTAGAACGGGTCGCCGATGAGCAGCGTGATCGCCGTGAACGAGACCACCCAGAGCAGCATCGCCACCCCGACGAGCCCGACTCCGGCCGCGATCCGGGTCGCCGTACGCCAGCCGGTGGACCAGTCGTCGGCGAACCACGTGACGGTGGCGCTCAGGTCGTCCACGAAGTACAGCAGCAGTCCGAAGAGGAACGCGAACAACAGCAGGGTGATCAGAGCCGGAATGATGCCCAGCACGACCAGCCCCGGATTGCGTCCGTAGATCTTCAGGCCGCGGCCGAAGATGCGTACGCCCGCGAACAACTGCGCCATCATGGACGCGCAGCTTAGCCGAACCGCACTACACGAGACGGACGCGAACCCGACGGTTCGCCTTGCCCTTGCTCTCCACCTTCACGACCTGCACTTTGCCGACCGCCGAGGTCGAGGCGACGTGCGTACCGCCGTCGGCCTGCACGTCGAGACCCACGATGTCGACGATCCGGATCTCCGCCTCGTCCGCCGGAATGAGGTTGGACTGCGTCCGGATGATGTCGGGCAGCGCGAGCGCCTCGTCGCGGCCGAGCACCTTCGTGACGACCTTCCGGTCGGCCACGATCTCGGCGTTGACCAGCTCCTCCAGCCGGGCCTTGAACTCGGCGGGCACCTCGGGGAGGTTGAAGTCCATCCGCGCCTCGCCGGGCTCCATGTTGCCGCCCGTCACCAGCGCGCCGAAGTCGCGGAACACCACGCCGCACAGGATGTGCAGGCCGGAGTGCGTGCGCATGAGCAGCGACCGCCGCTCGTCCTCGACCGCGCCGACGACCTGCGTGCCGACCGGCGGGATCGGGTCGCCCTCGACCGGAATCAGGTAGAGGTCGTCACCCTTGCGCGTCCCGGCGATCCGGGTCTGCACGCCCTGCCACAACAGCACGCCGTGGTCCGGCGGCTGGCCGCCGCCACCCGGGTAGAACGCCGACCGGTCCAGCACGATGCCGGTCTCGGGGTCCGCGGCCACCACGGTGCACTCCCACTCGCGCAGGGTGGGGTCCAGCAGGTCCAAGCGATCGGTACGCCCATGGCGCGTCACACCCATGCGGGCGAGCGTACTCCCGAGCCGGTCCGGCCAGGCGCCGGCTCAGTGGGTGCCGCTCAGTCGTTCAGGAACGACGAGATGCGATCGCGCAGCTCGGCGCGCTCGGTCCAGAGCAGGGCCGGACGCTGGTAGATCTGCACCTGCGCGTTGGGCAGCGCTTCGGCCAGTTCTTCGGCCACGCCGACCGGGTGCAGCTCGTCGCCAAGGCAGCCGATCACCAAAGCCGGCACCCGTACCTTGGCCAGCGCGGTGAGGTCGAGGATCGCGGACTGCTCGGCGAAGGCGGCGACTCCCGGCGCGAGCCCGTCGCGGAGCAGCGCGTCGAGCCGCTGCCGCACGTACGCCCAGCCGGGTGCGGCGTTGCGGAACGTCTTGGGCACCTCGGCCACCAGCTGATTGGCGAGCTGGCCGATGTCGCCGCTGTCGAGCGCCTCCAGCAGCGTCGTGATGCGCTCCTGGCTGGCCGTCGAGACCCGCTGGGTCAGCACCGCCGGCAGGACGAAGACGAGCTTCTCGAACCGGTCCGGCGAGTCCACCAGCAGCCGGGTGAGGGCACCGGCGCCGAGGCTGACACCGAGCGCGCGCGTCGCACCGGAGAGGTCGGCGATCGCTCGCAGGTCCCGGGTGAGGTCGGCGTACGTCCACTCGCCGGGCGGGGCGTCGGACCGGCCGTGCCCCCGGAACTGGAAGAACACCCGCCGGCCGGTGACGCCGCTGCCGTAGACGCGGGTCTCCGGGATGCCCTGGGCCAGCCCGTGCGCGAAGACGGTCACGGGGTCGCCGATGCCGGTGACGAGCCGCTCCAGCAGTACGCCGTGCGGCGTGGCGATCAGCTCGGTCGTCGCCGCGAGCGGGGCCGGGCGGGCCGACCGGGGCGCCCCGTACCGCGGCCGCACCCGCCGGGGTGTGCCGTCCGGCGGCGGCGGCCAGCGGAACTGGTTCACCAGCGACCCTCCAGGAGTTCTCGGAAGCCCGAGCGCAGCTGGAGCAGGTAGAAGCCGGTGAAGCCGAGACCGATCAGACCCAGCATGAACAGCGAGCCCAGGACGCCGAAGAACAGCGTGATGATCAGGGACAGGATGAGGATGACCAGCCAGCCGCCCTTGGGGATGGGCGTGCCGAGGGCGGTGAACGCGTCCGGGCGCTGCATGGCGCAGTGGATGACCGCCCAGGCCTCCAAGATGATCGCCGCGATGTTGATGATCAGGTTCAGCCAGCCCACGATGGTGTCGGCGAAGTACGACGACGAAACCAGTCCCATGCCGCCAAGAGTATGCAACTGGGGTCGTCCTCGCACATCACGAGGACGACCCCAGCGCATCGGCGTTTTTCTCAGCCCTCTGGCGTGGCCTTCGGCTTGCGTGCGGTCGGCTTGGCGGTGGGCTTCGGCGCGTTGGGCGCCTCCGGGTCGGCGGTCGCCTGCGGGGCCGGGTCGACGATCTCGGAGTCGACCACGTCGGCCGCGCCGGGCTCGGTGTCGACGACGCGCTCGCCCCGGGCGACCAGGTCGCCGTAGAGGGCGGTCGCCTTCTCGGCGGCCTTCTGCGCGTTCGTCATCAGGACGGTGCGGATGCGCTCGACGTCGACCTTGCCGGTCAGCTCGGCGGCCTTCTCGGTGGCCTGGGCGCGCAGCGTCGGGCCCTGCTCACGCAGCTGCCCGGCCTTGGTACGCAGCTGGTCGGCCAGCGCCGGAATCTTCTTCAGCTGCTCGACGGCCAGGTCGCCGATGCCGGCGGCGGCGTACACGGCGTTGGAGTGCTTCTGGTCGGTGGTGCTCACTGGTATTCCTCCTCAACGGCGGCGCTCTCGGCGATGCCGGCGTCGTCACGGTCGGTGTCCCGCGCGTTCTCCCGGCGGAATGTCTCGTAGATCTGGGTCAGGGACTGCTTCTGCGCCAGGGTCAACTCGGGATCGGCCGAGATGGCCGCGACGACGCCGTGCGTGTCGTCCTTCCCGAGCAGTCCCGCCCGCAGGTACATCGCCGGAGTCGAGACACGCAGCGCGCCCGCGATGGAAGCGAGCACCTCCGCGCTCGGCTTGCGCAACCCCCGCTCGATCTGGCTGATGTACGCGTTGCTGACACCGGCCTGCTCGGCGAGCTGCCGGAGCGAGATCTTGGCGTTCTCGCGCAGGTCCTTGATGAAGGAGCCGATGTCGGGCGTGTGCACTCACCCAAGGTATGCCGGGGTGTTAACTCTTGCAAGCAGAATGCTAACAACAGTTAGCAGGGTCACCAGGTGGCCCGGACCGCCCCCACCGGCTCTCCCCCACCGAGCAGCCGAAACTCGGTCAGCTCCGAGAGTACGGGCGCTTCGACGCCCAAGCGGCGCAACGCGCTCACCACGATCGGCATGCGCGCCCGCATCCCACCGTCGTCGATCTTCACCGCGACCGCGCCGACCCCGGGGACGGCCAGCGCGTGCACGCCTTCGGCTCCGCCCTTCGACAGCAACCCCGGTACGCCCTTCATCAAGCGGTCGTCGTCCTGCCCGGTGCCGCTCACCAGTTCCGGGTACGCCCGCATGGCGTCGGCCACCGACCGCTCCGCCGAGCCGACGGGTGCCTCCACCAGCGCGAGGAACGCCCGTGCGAGCCCGGTCAGCGAGATCGCGAGCACCGGCGCGCCGCAGCCGTCGACCCCGGTCGCGGCCACCGGCTCGCCCGCGAACGACTCGACCGCGTCCCGCAGCCGCTCTTGCAACGGGTGCTCGGGATCGAGGTACCCCTCGGTCGCCCAGCCCGCCGCGAGGCAGGTGAGCAGCATCCCCGTGTGCTTGCCCGAACAGTTCATGTAGACGCGCTCGGCCCGGCCGCCCGCGCGCAGCACCTCGGCCCGCGCGGCCTCGTCCAGGGGAAGATCCGGCGGGCAGCGCAGCGCCGACTCGTCGACCCCGGCGGAGCGCAGCAGTGCGCGTACTCGTGAGATGTGAAAGTCCTGGCCGAAGTGACTCGCGGCGGCGAGAGCGAGATCAGCCGGGTCGGTGAGCCGCAGCCCCGCGCGGAGCATGCCCACCGCCTGCATGGGCTTGTTCGACGAGCGCGGGAAGATCGGCGCCTCGACGTCGCCCGCGGACGCGACCCGCGTGCCCGTGGCGTCGAGGACGACCACCGAACCGCGGTGCAGCCCCTCGACGAATCCCGACCGGACGACTTCGGCGAGCAGCTCGCCACCCTGATAGGTCTTGCCCATACTGGCAGGGTAGAGGGCATGGAATTCCGCGATGTCGTCGCCCGGCGGCGGATGGTGCGCAACTACGACCCCGACCGTCCGGTACCCCCGGAGATCGTCGATGAACTCCTCCAGCACGCGATCCACGCCCCGAGCGCGGGCTTCTCGCAAGGCTGGGCGTTCCTCGTCCTCGACACCCCGGCCTCGGTGGCCGAGTTCTGGGCCGCGACCACCCCACCGGCCGCTGGACCACCCGACAACTGGCTGCGTGGCATGCGGTCGGCGCCGGTGATCATCGTGCCGCTGTCCTGCAAAGACGCGTACCTGGACCGGTACGCCGAGCCGGACAAGGGCTGGACCGATCGCGACGAGTCCCGGTGGCCGGTCCCCTACTGGTACATCGACGCCGGGATGGCCTCGCTGATGATGCTGCTCACCGCGGTCGACAACGGACTCGGCGCGTGCTTCTTCGGCATCCCGCCCGCCCGGGTCGACGCGTTCCGGGCCGCGTTCGACGTGCCCGGCTCGTACACGCCGATCGGGGCGATCACCGTGGGCTACCGCGCACCGGACCGGCGCTCGCCTTCGCTCCGCCGCGGCCGCCGCGGCGTCGACGAGGTCGTCCACCGCACCCGCTTCACCCCGCGCTAACGCCCCCTACCGCCCCCGCCCCCTACCGCTCGTGCCTCGCTCACCCCCACCCCACCCCCTCCGCGCGTTGATCATGGAGTTAACTGCGGTCTCGACGGCGTGTCGAGGGGGCAAAC